>LZRT01000018.1 GCA_002159075.1 Bacillus thermozeamaize | reverse complement strand
GTATACAATGAGCCGTCAGAGGCTAATTCTATTCCGTATGCAGAATTATTACCGCCAAAACCACTAATGTAACATCTTAGCAAGGCGATAAGATTTCCAGTTGTTTTGTCCACAATCCCTATAAAAGGATCGTAATTAACTAAGCCACAGCAGTAAATAAATGACTGGTCAACAGCTAAATCGTTAATACTGCTAGCGCTTGCGAACGAATTAGGAATGACGGTCGTGATTGCTCCGGACGTTGATATTTTATATAGACTTTGCGCATACTGTCTTCCAGTGCTCGAATCGGTGCCAGAACTATTAACATATATCCACAAATACCCGTTATCATAAGCTAACGCGGTTATCCATGGAAAAGATACATTGATCGTTTGCGCCAATGTTCCGTCGGGATTTATCTTATAGATTTTTCCGGTATTCCCATCTCCTGCCCAGAAGTACCCCCCTCCGAAGGTAAAGGGATAAATTGATGCGGATATACCGGAGATTGAGATGGATCCCATGTCTTTCCCGGTGTTCGGGTCGATCTGACGGATCACCTTGTTGTTATCCAGTAGATGCAAAAGACCATTCGCCAGAGTTAGCCCACTATTGTTGTTAATGTTTACCCCAGAGAGGATCGGTGCGGTGGAGATTTTTCGGACGCCACAACTCTGATAGGTCGGTTCCGTATAAAACCCTGCGAATCCGATTGACGCAATCGTTCCATTCGCTGCGTTCGTCGGGAAATCGAAGACATAATGCGCTTTTGTCCGGTCCCAGGTCGACTCGGACGCATTGATTGTACCTCTCAGCGGGTCAGAGCCGCTATATGGTGTCTTCCTGTTTGCCCATCCAACAATGGGATTCCTCACGTATCTCTCCGTGCTCGGGGACTCAGGGCTTGTATCTCCACTCAGATATAGCGTTGTAAAGGTGTCCGGTGGAGCAAAGTAGTTCGGGATGTTGGACGGCATCCCATTCGCCACTTCGTTCATCTGCACCCACGCGAAACGCTCCTTGGCAGGCAAGGCAATGAAGTTCTCTTTCCTCTCGCGGTACAGGAGTTTCTTCGTCCTTGCATCGAAAAGTTCAACGGTCACGATGCCCTTTGGAACCGTCAAACTCGGAAGCGCTTCGTTCACACTGCAACCCCCCTAGATTAATTGAATACTGACCTGATCCTGTATTACCAGGGTGGCAGGCAACTGCTCCTGCAAATTCACGCGACGCGGCAAATCCAGCTTTGTGCCAAGCAGATTCTCTCGAATCGTAATGATCGCTGGCAGGGACTCCTCCACAGATGCTGTCGGCATTCCGCCTCCTCCGCCGAGCATGTTGGCCGCGTAGACGTATCCCCGGGCCGCTCCGATGTCGACAGAGAGCGTCCCGGATGAGACGCTGGCCATCACGTTGAGAATGCCGGACGTCTGCGGGACCTGCTGCAGGATAAAGCTTGCCGAGAAGGTGTTCCATCCAGACGCAAGCATATGCTTGAGCGTTGGCCCGATCTGTTGGCCGTTCAGCATCCATGCGACTGTAAGCGTCGTAGCCGCGCTGGCCTGACCTGTTATGGTGACGGTGAACTCTGCATCCGTTGATGACAGAGTGGAAATCGGAATCGCGACAATAGCCTGCGACGTTGCACCGATAGTGACGACCGACGGATTCATCCCTTGGACATAACTCGCTTCCGTGGCTGTATCGCCACCAGCATTACTTTCATGCCCAGAAATCAACTGTCCAGCCAGTTGCGGGAGCGGCTGCTCCAGTTGAATCTGCGTTCGCCAAGGTTCAAGCGGGTACCAATCACGTTGTGAAACACGGAAAGATGCATGCAATCCGACGTCCGGGTCATACACTTGTACAATGTCACCTAACTCCACGTATTGATCCAGCAACCCAGTGATGCTGTAACTTACTGCCGGTTGTGCCAACCGCGCCAGCTCGGCAGCCGCCCTGGTTTTTAGTGATAACTGGTCAATATACCGTTCATCCTTCCACACAGCAGAGATTATCTTTCTCGGAAGGCCCCGCTGGTCAAAGTAGGAG
>LZRT01000017.1 GCA_002159075.1 Bacillus thermozeamaize | reverse complement strand
CACAAGGATAGTCCAGTGCTTGCCATACCAGCTGAATCACCGGTAAGGCCTCTTGATACATGATGGGTCGATGCCGCTTACGAGTAGTTGAGTTGAGGATGGTCGTTTTACCACCCAACACTTGGATGGCATGCTTTCGATGATATCCCAAGACATGGACGACTTCATCGAGAATGTGAGATTTCTCGTTTCGCGTTTTGGCGTTGCGATAGCGTTCCTGCATTTTGCGTAAGTACTTGTGACGGCTTTGTAGAGACATTCTCACGTCACATCCCCTCGGTAAGATTTTGACGTGAGACTTCCATACCGCAAGCGGCACCACGAGGGATGAAAATAGGCTTTCTTTAGCGTTACAATAAGATTGCGGCTGGTGGAGCAGGTCGTCGATGACTTGGCGCCTTGAGCCCGAACGTGAGACTGAACCCGACGACCAGGTGCACCACGAACTGTTGCCTAGAGCACGCGGGGCAGAATGGTCTGGAAATCGGTCGTTGCACCAGCCTCCAAAACGAAAGCCGCAAGGAGAGTACACCACCATGGACGTCATCTATAGCCATGTTTGTGGACTCGACGTGCACAAGAAGACCGTCGTCGCCTGTGTTCTGACACCAGAAGTCAAGGAGATTCGGACGTACGCCACGATGACCGATGATCTCTTGCAGATGGTCGATTGGATCAAGGAACAGAGTGTCACACACGTGGCGATGGAAAGTACCGGCTCCTATTGGAAACCGATCTACAACCTGCTGGAAGCATCCGGTCTTTCACCTCTGGTTGTCAATGCCAAGCATATCAAAAACGTCCCCGGCCGGAAAACCGATGTGCGCGACGCCGAATGGATTGCCTCTCTCCTGCAGCGGGGGCTGCTCAAAGGAAGTTATATCCCACCACGCGATCAACGTGAACTGCGCGAGCTTTTGAAATATCGCCGCAGTCTCATCCAAGAGCGTGCCCGTGAGATCAACCGAATCCAGAAGGTGCTGGAAGGAGCAAACATCAAGCTTTCCTCCGTCGCAACCGACATCCTTGGCAAATCCTCACGAGCCATGCTAGAGGCCATCATCGCCGGGGAAGAGGATCCGGAAGCCCTTTCATTGCTGGCACTTGGGCGGCTGAAAAACAAGCGGGAAGAACTGAAGCGCGCGCTCAGAGGGTTGATCGGCCCGCATCTTCGCTTCATGCTCGAGCAGCAACTGCGGCACATCGATGCGCTCACCCAGCTTATTGCCGCATTGGATGAAGAAATCGAGCGGCAGATGCGCCCTTTTGATCTTCCCTTGGAGCGTATCCGGAACATCGAGGGCCTTGGGAAGCGAACCACGCAGGAGATCATCGGTGTCATCGGCACCGACATGAACCGGTTTCCGACGGCCGCCCACTTGGCCTCATGGGCGGGTGTCGCTCCAGGGAACAACGAAAGTGCAGGGAAACGACGATCAGGGCGAACGACCAAAGGAAACCCCCTGCTTCGGAGTGCGCTCATCGAAGCAGCACACGCTGCTGCGCGAACGAAAAACACCTTTCTTTCCCGCCTGTACCACCGGCTTGCCGCACGCCGGGGTTCCAAACGCGCGATCGTGGCTGTGGCACACCGCATTTTGGTGATCATCTATCATCTGCTGAAAGAGGATCAGGAGTATCGTCCGCTCAGTCCAACATATTACGAAAAACGCAGGCGAGAACAGATTAAAAAACAAGCAATAAGGAAACTGAACGAGATCGGATATAAAGTCGTGGAGCTAGCAGAGATTGAACAAGGTGCCTAAGCGACTAAAAACCATCAAATTTCCATAAATAGCCATCTCAGATGGCTTAGGTGGGTGTTTTTTTGTCTTTATGCACTTAAACCCCATATTTTCGGGGCAGTGATCCACAATCCTTTGGGTAAGATTTTACCTGGGTGATCGCGCGATATATTCATCTCCTCTACAGATATGATATAATAAAATCGCGATTTTCTGAGCGAGCGCTCAGTTTATTGACGCCAGAAATCGAACGAGCGCTCAGTTGCTAAAGAGCAGGAGGAATCCTACCATGCCGAAACTATTTTCGGAAGAGCATGAGCTTTTTCGCGACACCTTTCGCCG
>LZRT01000016.1 GCA_002159075.1 Bacillus thermozeamaize | reverse complement strand
CTTATTCGTTTATCTTTGGGTTCAATTTTACAGTCGGCAACAGGATCAACTTTTCCGAATGTATCAAAGGAACAAATTTATAGTTGGTCTTGGGATTTGCCTCCTATTGAACAGCAAATGAGAATTGCCGAAATCCTCGGCTCCCTCGATGACAAAATCGAACTCAACCGCCGCATGAACGAAACGCTCGAACAGATGGCGATGGCGCTGTATAAGCATTGGTTTGTGGATTTCGGGCCGTTTCAGGATGAGGAGTTTGTTGAGAGTGAACTTGGAGAAATACCAAGTTCATGGAGAGTTGGACGTTTAGGAGACATAGTAAGTAAAATTAACAACAGCGAAAAAGCAGGAGAACATTTGGAAAATATACCTTATGTGCCAATAGACGAACTTTCATCAAAATCGTTGATGATCTCAGGCTATAAAAGTGGACTTGAAGCAAAAAGCAGTTTGATTAGATTTCAACGGAACGACATTTTGTTTGGTGCTATGAGACCGTATTTTCATAAAGTTTGCATTGCTCCTTTTGACGGGATTACCAGGAGCACTTGCTTTGTATTGCGCCCTAGAAAAAATCATTATTTCTCATTTTCAGTTTTATGCTTGTTTTCGGAGCAAACAGTAGCGTTTGCTACTGCAAATTCAAAAGGAAGTACCATACCTTATGCAGTTTGGGATGGCTCACTTGCAGATATGAAGATTTGTATTCCAGAAGATGAGGTTCTCAAAGAATTCGATATGATTGTGAGTCCAATGCTTGAACAAATAATCAGAAACTTTTATGAGATAAAGGCCCTTTCTGAAACAAGAGACTATTTACTTCCCCGTCTCCTGTCCGGAGAAATTGAGGTAAGGGAAGCCGAAGAACAGGTCGAGGAGGTGCTGGCACATGCCTAACGGCCTTTATGAATCGGATTTCGAAGAAACGACGATCGAGCGGCTGAAAAGCATCGGGTACGATTACCTGCACGCGATGAACCTGTTTGGCCGCTCGTCGCTGGGCGAAGTCGTGCTGCGCGACCGGTTGGAAACGTTCCTGAGGAAAACCTACCCCCGCATTCCCGTACAGCGCCTCCCGGCGCTTGTTGACCGGTTTACCGATCCGGACGGCGTGACGCCGCTGCAGCGGAACGAGCGGTTCCACGAAATGCTGACGAAGGGGATCGATTACTCCTGGGAAGAAAACGGGGAGCAGATGTTTCAGCATGTGTACCCCGTCAATTGGGACGAACCGGATGCCAACGATTTTCTCGTTGTGAACCAACTGCCCATCGAGGGAAGAATGGCGCGGCGCCCGGATCTTATCGTATTTGTGAACGGGCTGCCGATCGTTGTCTTTGAACTGAAAAGCCCCTACAGCGAGCAGGCGTCCATTGAGGACGCTTACACGCAAATCACCAACTATATCTATGACATCCCGCAACTGTTCACCTTTAACGCTTTTGCGGTGATTTCGGACGGAACCCAAACACTCCACGGCATGCCGGGGGCGCCGTTTGAGTATTATGCGGCGTGGAAGTCCATTGACGGCAGGGAAGTGGACAATACCCTCACCAATACGATGCGGACGCTCATCCAGGGGCTGTTCCCCAAGGAGAGGCTGCTTGATTATATCCGCAACTTCATTGTCTTCATGAAAGACGGCAAGAAGGAAGCGGTGAAGATCGGCGCCAAGTATCACCAATACTTCGGCGTCCGCTTTGCCGTCGAGCACGCCGTGCGCGCCACCCGCCCGGATGGCGACCGCAAGATCGGAGTGATCTGGCATGCGACGGGGTCGGGCAAGTCGCTGTCCATGCTCTTTTTTGCGGGAATCCTCATTCGGCACCCCGAGATGGACAACCCGACCATCGTCATTCAGGTGGACCGGACCGACCTGGACAATCAACTGTATGAGACATTTGTCAAGGGCGCATCGCTTGTCGGACATGTTCACCAGGCGGACAGCGCCGATGAACTGAGGGAACTGCTCCGCAACGAGGCGGGCCAGATCATCTTTACCACGATTGAGAAATTCCGCCTGAAAGAAGGCGAGGGGGCTTTTCCGGTCTGCTCCGAGCGCCGGAACATTGTGGTGGTTTCAGATGAAGCCCATCGCACCCAGTACAATTTTGAAGGATTCGCCGGCAACC
>LZRT01000015.1 GCA_002159075.1 Bacillus thermozeamaize | reverse complement strand
ACGTGTACTGGACGTCGCTTCGCTGCGGACCGTGGCGGGTCATCGAGTTATACCGGGATCACGCCACCAGCGAACAGTTTCACAGCGAAATCAAGACGGATCTCGATCTGGAGCGGTTGCCGGCCGGAAAATTTGCAACGAATAATCTCGTACTGCATGCAGGCGTGTTTGCCTACAATCTGCTGCGCATCATCGGTCAGGAAAGCCTGCGCAAAGACGACGCGCCGATTCGCGGCAACGTGCAGCGCCGCCGAATCCGAACCGTTATTCAAAACATCATCTACATGGCTGTCCGGCTTGTTCGACATGCGCGCTGTCTATACTTTAACTTCGGAAAGCACAGTCCCTGGTCATCGGTGTTGGAGAGGGTTTACCGGGCGTTTGCATGACACGGGCATGATGCAGGAGACGCTTTGGAACGACCTGTCGTCCGCCAGGTCTGTTTGGCATTCATGGATTTGAATTGACAAGCTATGATGCGTCCTTCTGCCATCGTAAAAAGCCAGTTCTTACGACCATCACAGAAAAAATGACTAAAATTACCGGTTTCAGAAACCGGGTTCCGAAACTATCCGCGGACGATCACGGATTCAGGATGGTACTCATATTGGAAAGGCATCGGAGTTCCGGCAACTTTGAGCAAATAAATCATTTTTTGGATTTTCTTTCGTCCATGCACTTTGCCGACAACATCAAATACACTCAGTACGCTGCCGGCCGCTTCGAACATCCGTTTCAACCTCCAAAAATTTCGTTTATGTATTCTTTCGGCATGAATAGACGGTTAATTGAGATTTGTTTGTTGCGTATTGTATTAATGATATCCGAAACTTGGGATAACTCTCTGCCAGTTCCTTTATGGTCGAACAATAGTATGTATTCGGATGCTTCCCGTTCTTCGGCCTTTTCATCGGATTTTGGTTTTTGACCAATATAGGAATCCTTGTACCAGCTGCTGTTTGCATCGTCTTTCGCGTAGTAATAATTCTTGAGATGTTTCTTGTCTTTTTCGTTGAAATAATCAGTGATGATCTCCGCCAGTTCCGTTAAGTCCTTATCGACTTGCGGAACCTCTTTGAAAAAATTTCTTCTCAACAACCGTTGGCATAAATCGCTCAATATTTGATCCGAATGCCTGCTCCATACATGGAAATAATGCCAAACGGTATGATCCGTGAGTTCGAGGTACTGGTTCAACGCTTTGCCGATCTGTCCGTTGCATTCAAGTATGGCCGCAAGACCGTCGGGAATATCGATTGGTTCACCTCCTTCTCGGAACAGTTCCATGGCTCTTGTAAAAATTTTGTCCACAATAAGTTCGGCGCTTCGGGTGGTTTTGTGAAAGTACACATGTTTGTACATATAGTATCGAGCCATGACGAAGTCTTCCGCAATGCTTGATCCTTTATTCAGGTCCAATCCGACCTCGACTACACCGTTATGTTCGCCGATACGCAAGACGTTGATCAACCATTCCAGGTCAAAAGAGCCATAACCCGCCCCGGTCATCTTGGCATCCCGCAGCAAGTAATCCACCCGATCCGCATCGAGTTGGCTTGAGAGCAATTTGACGGCTGCTTTGGAAGGATGAGTGCGCTGTATAATTTCTGCAACTTCATTTGGATCAATTTTATGCTTTTGCAAGACGCTGTTGATCTCGGTATCGCCGCGAACAATCTCAATCGTCCAAAGTTCATGTTTGATTCCGGTGGATTTTTCGAGAGCGTGTGAAAACGGACCATGTCCTATATCATGAAGCAATGCGGCTGTCAACAACAGCTGGCGATAATTTTTCAGCTCATCGGCATATTTCCGATACTGCTCTTCCTTCAAACTGCAAATTTTGTCTATAAATCTTTTCACCAAGTGTGTAACGCCAATGGAATGGGCAAACCGGGTATGTTCCGCACCTGGATAGGTAAATGAAGAAAGACCCAGCTGCTTGATATGTCTTAATCGCTGAAATTCCCGCGTATCGATCAATTCCAAAAGTATAGCATCTTCTTTTTTATCAAAATAGACCTCCATGCCGCTGACGCGGCACCATCAGAGGATGAAAATGGTCGTCTGCCCACCGTATAATACTCTTGCGGCTGGCGAAGCGAGGTCGTTGTATCTTGGTGCCTTGAGCCCGACTTTTAGAC
>LZRT01000014.1 GCA_002159075.1 Bacillus thermozeamaize | reverse complement strand
GCCTGGAGTCCATGGCGCAACTTGCCGGCAAAACCGTTCAACCGCTAGAACCAGTGGCTGTATTACAGAAGTAAAATTAGGTGTACGTCTCTATAGCGGAATTTCCACCACTTGACGGGACACTATCGCATTTCTTGTAGTATATACGCTACCATGTAGATATGTACATACGAACGATCTCTCGTAAAAACAAAAATGGTTCGGTCACCCGTTACGTCCAGCTTGCCCATAATGTGCGAAATCCGGTGACCGGAACGCCGCAAGCGAAAGTCCTGTACCATTTCGGCCGCGCTGACGAACTGGACATGGAAGGCTTAAAGCGCCTTGCCGCCAGCATTCACCGCTTTGTGGGTGAATCGCAGGCGCCTTCTCCATCCTCACCGTCATCCGCATCGGTCACGCTGCTCAGCAGTCGTTCGCTGGGCGGTGTGTGGTTGCTCGATCAACTGTGGAAGAAGCTTGGTATCGGCGAAGCGATTACACGACGGCTTGCCGACCGGGAATATCGCATGCCGGTGGAGCGCGCCATCTTTGCTATGGTGGCCAACCGGGCGCTGGCACCCAGCAGCAAGTTGGCCATGGAAGATTGGGTGGATCGTGAAGTAGTCATCCCGAACCTTCCGGCGTTTGACGTGCAGCATGGCTACCGGGCAATGGATTTTCTGCTCGAGTCGGAAGAAAGCATTCAGCGCGAAGTGTTCCATACGGTTGCGGATTTGCTCAACCTGGAAGTCGATCTGTTGTTCTTCGACACGACCTCCACGTATTTTGAAACGGAAGAGAACGACGGAGACGATTTTCGCAAAACCGGTTATTCGAAAGATCACCGCCCCGACCTTCCGCAGGTGGTCATCGGTTTCGCGGTGACGCGTGATGGCATCCCGATTCGCTGTTGGGTATGGCCGGGCAATACGTCGGATATGAACGTGGTGCCGCAGGTGAAGAAAGATCTGATCGGGTGGAAACTTGGGCGCGTGATTACCGTCGTCGACCGCGGTTTCTCCTCCGAAGACAATCTGCGCGTGCTGCAGCAGAGCGGTGGTCACTACATTGCCGGGGAGAAAATGACGTCGGGCAAGCCAGCAGTGGAAGCGGCACTGGCACATCCAGGACGATTCAAAACGATCCGCCACAATTTGGAAGTCAAGGAAATCGTCGTGGGAGATGGCGAAGCGCGCAAGCGATACGTGCTCGTCCGCAATCCGGAAGAAGCCAGGCGGGATGCCGCCCGACGCGAAGCGCATCTAGAGCGGCTGCGCACGGAGCTTGCCCGGTTAAAGGAACTGGACGGCGAAGCGCATACCAAGGCCCACTGTCGTCTGCACAGCCACCCGACGTACAAACGTTATCTCAAGACCGACAAACGCGGCAATCTGCGGATCGATCTGGCGGCTATCAAAGCGATGGAACATCTGGACGGCAAGTACTTGCTGCGTACCTCAGACGACACGTTGTCCGCGGAGGATGTGGCACTCGGATACAAACAGTTGCTTCAGGTGGAAGCCGCGTTTCGCACACTGAAGCAATCGTTGGAACTGAGGCCGGTCTACCACCGAAAAGAAGAACGGATTCGCGCACATGTCCTGCTTTGCTGGCTGGCCTTAATGCTTATCCGGATTGCAGAAAACCAGACCGGCCAAACGTGGCGCGAGATTCGTTCGCTCATGCAGACATTGCATCTGGTGGAATACCGATTGGATGCCGGAAAGCTACGACAACGGACGGAATTAACGGACGAAAATCGGGCCTTTGTTTCAGCCTTGCAAATCGCAGAACCCAAGCAAATAGGGGACATTTCGCTCTCCTGACTGCCAAAAAAGGTAGGCACCACATGCGGTTACCCACAACCGCCGCATCCCTTGTCCCACTTGGGCTTGTGGCGGTTTGTGCATCTACCGACTGTCGAACTCGGGACGGTATTATCGCGAGAATAAAAACCAAAAGACCATGAACAACCGAACAAATGTTCTTTAATAAAGAGGATAAAGTTGGTATAATAGGATCGTACAATTGAATCTTGGGTGGGCATGGTATCCCTTCGAAAGGAGGTGATACCATGGAGTTGAAAGATGCAATTACCCTCATGATTCTTTTCGGCAGCTTTGTCATTGCACTTTTAACCTACATCGGGAATAACTACAAGAGAAAGTAAGAACCCACCCCAAGGTTCGCGGCCAAAGGTGGGT
>LZRT01000013.1 GCA_002159075.1 Bacillus thermozeamaize | reverse complement strand
TTTGAATTCTTTCTTCATTTACCAAGGAGATTGCCATAAAAGTCCAAATCTCCTTCCAAATCTATAGTCGCATAAACACATTATGCCAAACATGCGTTCTGGTTTAAAGAGTTGACGGATATTTTTTTCGGATTGATTATGCTTTACTGCATAGAAAGCAGTCAGGACAACTTAGCATTTAATACTTTTTTGGCTTTTGGGGCTGGCCTGTTATCCTTGCTGTTTCGCCATTTCCTCCACGACCTTTAGCAGAGCAATTTCGCTCATTGCTTGCTATCCAATTTCAATGTCGACAACTACGGTTTCCACAGCCTCTCCACCCTTTTCAAAACAAACCCGTCAAATTCCGCCTTGTAGATGTCGGGCTTGGTCGTTTGAATGAAAAACTCGAACCCGTAGCGGTTGTCAAAATAATGCAAGATGATGGTCATGATGTTCCCGTGGGTCCCCACGGCAATCTTCCGTCCTTGGTAATCCGTGAGCAGCTGCCTGATCACCGGTATTGCCCTTTCCCGGGCTTGCCGGGTCGTTTCCCCTTCCGGCAGGCAGTAATCCAAGTCCTCAAACGATTTTTGGGCCGCCCGCAACAATACGTCGTCATCGAGATCCACGTTCACGGTGCCGATCGCGCGTTCCGACAACGCGTCGAATGCGAGAATTTCTTTGCCCAATAGATCCGCCAGCGGTTTTACCGTCTCGATCGCCCGGGCATAGCTGCTGGAAACGATAATATCAATTCCCTCGTTTTTCAGGATCTCGGCGACTCGCGCCGCATCCCGTTTTCCTTGCCCGGACAATCCCCGATTTCGCTCGTTGCCCGGAATAAAGTGAGAAACGGCGTGCCTTACAAAGTAAAGAAAGGTGTTCATAATCCCTCCATCAAGCCAACAAAAGGAACGTATTTCCGTCTGGATCCTCCAGGGAAGACGATTCGCCGGACATGCCCTCTGAATCGCCCGGCGCCAGTTCCGAAAACACCTCCGATTCGCTGACAATCGAAAATCCGAGGTTGTCCTTGTAAAATATCGTGACGCTGTCAAAATGCATCCATTATCCCTTCCTTGTTGTCGGCTTCTTTTTTCCGTTCATGTTCCAATGGCAGGCGTACCGTAAAAGTGGTTCCCTCGCCCGGCTTGCTCCGCACTTCGATGGAACCGCGATGCAGGTCGACGATCTTCTTCACGATGGACAGCCCGAGCCCGCTTCCCCCGCCGGCGCGGCCGCGCGCTTTGTCCGCTTTGTAGAACCGCTCGAAGATGCGCGGCAAGTCCTCTTCCCCGATGCCGATGCCGGTGTCGGAAACGCACACCTCCGCCGCTTCGCCGGACCGGCGCAAAAGAACGCCGATCGTTCCGCCTGCCGGCGTGAATTTGACGGCGTTGTGGATAAGGTTCCCCCATACCTGGCCCATCAGCTCGGGGTCGGCGACGATTTCGGTTTCCTCCAGATCGACCTCCATGTCTATCGACTTTTCCAGCCACTGCGGTTCGCAGGCGAGCACGGCCTCCCGCAGCTGCCGGTCCAGCCGGTACCGTTCCGGCCGGAACGGAGGATGTTCCGACTCGAGCGCCGCCAGCTTGAGCAGGTTGTCGCTGAGCCGGGACAGGCGCTTGCTTTCCGTTTCGATGATGTCGAGATAGCGGCCGCGTTCCTCCTCGCTCAGGCGGTCGCTGCGCAAGGCGCGGGCAAAGCCGCTGATGGACGCCAGCGGGGACTGGATCTCGTGCGAGACGTTGGAGATGAATTCCTGCCGCATGTCCTCCAGCGCCTTCAGCCCCGAGGCCATTTCGTTGAACGACTGGACGAGCCGGCCGAACTGGCCGTCCTCTTCCGCCTGCACTTGCAGCTTCACGTTGAAATCGCCCCGGGACAGCCTTCGCATCGCGTCCGTCAACGCCTGGAACCCGGCCATGTGCCCGGGAAACGCGACGCGGGAAAGCGCCGCGAGCCCCCCGGCAAAGATCAGGAGTCCGAGCGTCGCATCCATGAGGAACCGGACAAGCTCGGGCGGACGGGCACCAATCCGGGAATAAAGCAGCGAGGTCAAGAAAAAAGCGGCCGTCCAGCAGGCGCCAAGCGCAAAGATGAAGATCAGCAGGGCAGCCAGAAAACGGAGGCGTTTCCGGATGTTTTTCACGGACGCACCTCCAACCGGTAGCCGAGCCCGCGCACCGTGGCGATCCGGAAC
>LZRT01000012.1 GCA_002159075.1 Bacillus thermozeamaize | reverse complement strand
CACTTCGTCTTCCACCAGCAGCACCTTGTACATGTTGTTCACCCCGCGCCGCAGCTGCATGACCCTCACAAGGCTTCCCGCGTCTGGGTTCCCTCGTAGGGCGTGGAGAGCAGGAACGGGATCCGGATGGTGACCCTCGTTCCCGCGTCGCTGGATTCGATGGACAGGCCGGTCTCTTTCCTGAACAGAAGCTCCAGCCGCTCCCGGATATTCTGCAGGCCGATGCCCTGCCGCTTCCGCACGGACGGCTGCTGCCTGCGCGCTTTTTCCATGCCGATGCCGTTGTCCTCGACCACGATCATCAGATGCTCTTCCCTGCCGTCCGCAATTTTCCACGCTTTGACCCGAATGAGGCCCTGGTCGGGTTTCTGGGCGATGCCGTGCTGGATGGCGTTTTCCACCAGCGGCTGGATGCTGAACTTCGGAACGAGCGCGTACTGGACGGACGGGTCGATCTCGTAGGATATCTCGAATTTGGATTTGTAGCGGATTTTCTGGATGAACACGAAGGCTTCGACCAGACCGATCTCTTCCCGCAGATGGATCATGTCCAGCTCCGTGTTGAGGCTCGTTTCGAGGAGCTTCCCGAGGGACACGCAAATCTCCTCGATCTCCGGTTCCCCGCGGCGGATGGCGATCCATTTCACCATGTTGAGCGTGTTGAGCAGAAAATGCGGATCGACCTGGGAAAGCAACATCTGGAAGCGGGCCACTTCCTTCTGCCGCTCCTCGGCCTTCAGCCGCTGGATCAGTTCCTTCATGTCGTCGATCATCTTGTTGAACGTGGTGGCCAGCTGGCGCATTTCCCCGTGATACTTCTCTTCGGGCAGCCTGATCCGGAGGCCTTTCTGCACCGCTTCCCCCATCTTGTTTTTCAGGTGCAGCAGGGGCTTGGTGATCTTGGAAACGATGAAAAATGACAGGATGATAAACACCAGCACGAACAGGGCGAAGGTCAGGAAGAAATTCTGCTTCAGGGCGCCGAGTTCCTTGAACAGCACGCTGGAGGGGATCTGGCTCACCATGTACCAGTCCACGGATTCAATATGGGTGTAATTCACGATGGAATTGGTGACCCGGTCGTACAGGTATCCGCTTCCTTCGGCCCCGGTGATCTCCCGGATCACGGCATCGGGCAGCCGCATGTCCTGGGAAGTCCGGGCGACGCTTTCCCCTTCCTTTGTGATGATGTAATAGGTATGCTCGTTCGGCGACCGGCGGTTCATCGACCGGAACCAGGCGGAGTAGTCAATGCTGATTCGCGCCACGCCGTAAGGTTTGTAGCTTCGGTCCATAAACAGGCTGTAGTAGGACATCAGGTACGGGCTCGTGGACAAATCCGGGGAGACGTAGTTGGGTTCGTTGGACACCCAGCGGTATTTGGTTTTGCCCTGCATGATTTCGCTGAACCACATCTCCGAAGTCAGGGTCCGGTAATTCAGCTTGTCCCTTGGAGTGTAGGAAGCGTATACATTTCCGTGAAAATCGATGATGGTGTAGTAAACGAAGGGGGTATGCAGGAAGAAGCTGTTGCTGATGCTGATGAATTTCTCATCCATGGTATATTTGTTTTCCAGCACGGAACGATTGTGCGGATATTTGAGGATGTTCTCGATGGTCTTGTCCCGTTCCAACAGGATGGACGTTTTGAAGGCGATGCTCATGAGGTCTTCCAGAGACATGATCATCCGGTGCAGCTGTTCGGAGCTCTGCTCGCTGATCTTCTCCTGCATCAGGTCCTCGAAACGCTGATAGTTGTAAATGCTGAGCACGCCGAACGGCAGCAGGACGAGGGCAACGAATGCCAGAAACAGCCTGGTCCGCAGGGTTTGCGGCCAGAACATTCGCATGCCGGACATCCCCTTGGGCATTCCCCGTCCCCTCCCGCATCACCGAGGTCCCCATCATTATATCATCCGCGGGTTGGAATTTTGATGAAATGTGTTCAAATCGAAAGTTTTGTGCGACCCCGCGGAAAGAACAGGAGAAAAATCGTAGATTTGTGCAACCCGACAATAAAAATGTGTACCATCGGCCGCCGCGGGAAAAATCAAGCCGGACGGCGACCGTCCCGGCCGCCGTCCGGCTTCGCATCACGCGCAAACGCATCAATTCCGGTACTCGATCATCTGAATCAAATTGCCGCAGGTGTCGTCGAACACCGCGAGCGTGACATCGCCCATCCGGGTGGGCGGCATGGTGAACCGAACGCCTTCCGCCGACAGCCGCTCGTATTCCGCTTGAACGTTCCGAACCC
>LZRT01000011.1 GCA_002159075.1 Bacillus thermozeamaize | reverse complement strand
AAACAGAGAAGCACCTGGCCGTGACAACCGACGGCAACGCCCATTACGTCTACCTCAATCCGCGGATGGGCGGCGCGATTGCCGTTGCCGAGGCGGCCCGCAACCTGGTCTGCAGCGGGGCCGAGCCGCTCGCCGTGACGGACGGGCTGAACTACGGCAGTCCGGAAAAACCGCACATCTACTGGCAATTGCGGGAATCGCTGGCCGGCATCGGCGAGGCCTGCCGTGCGTTGGAGACGCCGGTGATCAGCGGCAACGTCAGCCTGTACAACGAAACGCGCGGCGAGGCCATCTACCCGACGCCGATCATCGGCATGGTGGGCCTGATCGAGAAACCGGAACAGATCACCACCATTGCCTTCAAGAACGAGGGAGACCGGCTGCTGTTGCTCGGCGAGACTCGTGCCGAGGTGGGTGGCAGTCAGTACCAGGAAATGCTTCTGGGCAGCATTGAAGGCCCGGTTCCGGTGCTCGATCTGGAGGCGGAAAAACGCCTGCAGGCCTGCTTGCGGACGGCCATCCGCGAGGGTTGGGTGGCTTCCGCCCACGACTTGTCGGAAGGCGGCCTGGCCGCAGCGCTGTGCGAGTCGGCGATTGCAGGCGGCAAGGGGGCGGTGGTGGAAATTCAGCCCGGCGAGTGGGAAGGACAGCTGGTGGTCGAACAACTGGCGGAAGAAAGCGCCGATCCGGCGGAACGTGAGGTGCTCCGGCAGCTGGAAGCGGAGCTGTACTTCTTCAGTGAATCGCAGTCCCGGGTGCTGGTCAGCGCCGGTCCGGAAGGGGCCGAGGCGATTCAGAAGCTGGCCCGGGAACTGGGTGTGCCGTGCGTCGAGATTGGCCGTGTGGCAGGAAGCGGTGATGAAGCGCCACTGGTCATCCAGTACAGGGGGCAAATCGTGGCCGTGCAGCCGCTCGGTGCCCTGAAAGAGGCTTGGCAGGAGGCGATTCCATGGCTGATGGAGGCCGAGTAGTTCTCCCTGCTCCAGGGGGATTTATCCTCCCGGATCAGGGACGTGACATGTTACCGGGTCAAGGGCGCATCGTAGCCCTGGACCAGGGCAGGACAATGAATGCGGACAAAACGGGTGCCACCTCCCCTTGGGAGGAAGAGTGCCTGATCCTCCCCTGGGCGGGCGAGGAACTGCACGAAGAATGCGGCGTGTTCGGGATCTGGGGCCACCACGATGCGGCGCAACTGACCTATTACGGCTTGCACGCGCTGCAGCACCGGGGACAGGAAAGCGCGGGCATCGTCACCTCCGACGGCCAGCGGTTCACCTTTCATCGCGGGATGGGGCTGGTCACCGAGGTGTTCCATGCGGAAGAATTGCAAAAGCTCCATGGAGAGCGGGCCATCGGCCATGTCCGCTACCCGACGAACGGCGGCAGCGTGTTGCTGAACGCCCAGCCGCTGGTGTTCAACTACCGCGGCGGCGAACTGGCCGTGGCCACCAACGGCGCCCTGGTCAACGCCGATTCGTTGCGGCGGTATCTGGAACGGCAGGGTTCCATCTTCCAGACCACCAGCGACACGGAGGTGATCGCCCACCTGATCGCCCGATCCGCCTATGACGAGGTGGAGGAGGCCGTCAAGGAAGCGCTGCAGATGCTCAAAGGAGCCTACGCGTTCTTGATCATGACGAACGAGAAACTGGTGGTCGCCCTCGACCCCAACGGCCTGCGTCCGCTCTCGCTGGCCCGGCTGGGAGACGCCTATGTGTTTGCTTCGGAAACCTGCGCCTTTGACGCGATTGGCGCCGACTATGTGCGGGATGTGGAACCGGGCGAGCTGATCGTGATCGACAGGGACGGCCTGCGCAGCCAGCGCTTTGCCAATGCCGGCCGGCGGGCGCTCTGCACCTTTGAATACATTTATTTTGCGCGTCCGGACAGCGACATTGACGGGGTGAACGTCCACATGGCGCGCAAGCGGATGGGCAAACGGCTGGCGGAGGAGGCCGCGGTGGAAGCGGATGTGGTGACCGGGGTGCCCGACTCCAGCATCTCGGCCGCCATCGGCTTTGCCGAGGCGAGCGGGATTCCCTATGAAATGGGGCTGGTGAAGAACCGTTACGTCGGCCGGACCTTTATCCGCCCCAGTCAGGCGCTGCGCGAGCAGGGTGTCAAGATGAAGCTCTCGGCGGTGCGCAAGGTGGTGGATGGGAAGCGCGTGGTAATGATTGACGACTCGATTGTCCGGGGAACCACCAGCCGCCGGATTGTCCAGCTGTTGCGGGAAGCGGGCGCGAAAGAGGTGCACGTCCGGATCAGCTCGCCGATGGTCAAGCACCCCTGTTTCTATGGCGTGGATACCTCTTCACGCGAAGAACTGATCGCCGCTGACAAAGGCGTGGAAGCCATCCGGCAGGCGATCGGCGCGGACAGCCTGGCCTTTTTGAGCATCGAGGGGATGCTGGAGGCGATCGGCCGGCCGTTTGCCTCGCCGACCGACTGGCAGCGTGGGCACTGCCTGGCCTGCTTTACGGGGGAATACCCGACGGAGATCCCGGGTGATCTGGCGGCGGATTGAGCGGGCCGGCGGGGAGACCCGGAACGGGTTTCGGGAGAACTGGAACATGTTCTTCATAGAACACGTTCTTCATAGAAAGGGTTTTGCGAAAAAAACTGCTCGCCTTCGAAAACATGCCTTTACAAACATGCCGACATGCCTTTCAAACGGATATGTAAACCGGCATGCTTATCATCCATGCTTGTTTTAGAGTTAGCAAGTAGAAGCCAGTTCCATTACGTATCCTGGCAGGATCGACAGAGAATGGGGGATCGGGATGGCAGAGGGATCGACGCGGGAAGGTTTGACGCGGGATGCCTACCGCGAGGCGGGTGTCGACATCGAGGCGGGAAACCGTGCGGTGGAGCGGATGAAACGGCACGTCCAGCGCACGTTCCGGCCGGAGGTGCTGTCTGGACTGGGGGGCTTCGGCGCGCTGTTCCGTTTGGATACCGCCCGTTACCGGGAGCCGGTTCTGGTGTCCGGCAGCGACGGGGTGGGAACCAAACTGATGCTGGCGCAGGCTCTGGACCGGCACGGGACGATCGGCATCGACGCGGTGGCGATGTGCGTCAACGACGTCGTCGTGCAGGGGGCGGAACCGCTCTTTTTCCTGGACTACCTGGCCCTGGGCAAGGTGATCCCGGAGAAGGTGGAGCAGATTGTGGCCGGCGTGGCGGAAGGGTGCCGGCAGGCCGGCTGCGCGCTGATCGGCGGCGAGACAGCGGAAATGCCGGGGATGTACGCCCCGGAGGAATATGACATCGCCGGTTTTGCCGTCGGCGTGGCGGAAGCGGACAAACTGGTGGACGGCCGCCGGATCCGGGCCGGGGACCGGCTCATTGGCCTGGCCTCCAGCGGTTTGCACAGCAACGGCTTTTCACTCGTTCGCCACCTGCTTTTGGAGAAGGCCGGTTTTGATTTGCGGCAACCGCTGGACGAACTGAACGGGCGCGAGCTGGGCGAGGTGCTCCTGACCCCGACGCGCATCTACGTCAAGACCGTCTTGCGGTTGCTGGAGCGGCATGATATCAAGGGGATGGCCCATATCACCGGCGGCGGCTTTTTGGAAAACATCCCCCGCATCCTGCCGCCGGGCCTGGGTGCCGAGATCTGGCTGGGTGCCTGGCCGGTTCCGCCCGTTTTCCGGCTTCTCCAGCAGGTGGGACAGTTGTCGCAGGGGGAATGCTACCGGACCTTCAACATGGGCATCGGCCTGGTGCTGGCTGTTGCGCCTGAGGAGGCGGAAACGGTGCTGGATGCGGCCCGCCGGCTGGGCGAAGAAGCCTTCCTGATCGGCCAGGTGGTGCCCGGAAAGGGCGTCCGGCTGGTTGAGGGAAACGGGAACAGGGCAAGCGACGGGGCAGGCAACCGGGCAACGGAGGGAAGTGCGGACGGAGGCGCGCAAGGAATCAGGGAAGGAAATAGGGAAGGAAATGCGGAAGGATTTAGGGAAAGCGCAGGCGTTTCAACTTCAGAAAATCGTGAATCTGGAGCAACCGAAGAATCAGGAGAAACCAGAGAATCAGGGGCAGCTGGAGAGTCAGGTGGAACCGGAGATCCAGGAGCCGGTTCGCCGTCCCCTCTCCCTCGTCTGGCCGTGTTCGCCTCCGGAAACGGCAGCAACTTCCAGGCCCTGGCTGATGCCTGCGGGAGCGGGGAGATTCCGGCCCGCATCGCGTTGCTGGTCACCGACCGGCCCGACTGTACCGCGGTGGAGCGGGCAAAACGGCTGGAGATTCCGGTGCTGGCGCTGCGGCCGAAAGATTTTCCCGACAAAGCTTCCTACGAGCGGCAGATCCTGAACCGCCTCCAGGAGGAGCGTGTGGACTGGGTGGTGCTGGCCGGCTACATGCGGCTGGTGGGCCCGACACTGCTTTCCGCCTATGAGGGAAAGATGATCAATCTGCACCCCTCCCTGCTTCCCGCCTTTCCCGGAAAAGACGCGATTGGCCAGGCCTGGCGTCACGGGGTGAAGGTGACCGGTGTGACCGTCCACTTTGTGGACGAGGGCATGGATACCGGGCCGATCTTCCTGCAGGAACCGGTGCCGGTGGAACCTGGAGATACGCTGGAAAGCCTGGAGGAACGCATCCATCGCGTCGAGCACCGCCTGCTGGTGGAGGCGGTGCGCCGGCTGGTCAGCCGGCCGGCGGAGGCAAACGGGTGAACCGAAGGCAAGCAAGCGGAACCGAAAGACAAGTGAGGAAGCTGAAGGCAAGCGGATGAACTGAGGGCAAGCGAGCGCACGGAAGGCGAGTGAGCTACCGAAAGCAAGCGAACGGACTCCAGCAAACGAAAGGACTTAAGCGAGTGAACTGACTGAAAGCAAGCGGACTGACGGAAGGCAAGCGTTCGGGCGTGTGTCAAGTCTGTATCTGGGAAGAACTGGGAAGACAACGAAACAAGATCCGGAACGGATGACGGAAGGAGCAGCCAAATGTCAGGAACAAAGCGACGGGCACTGATCAGTGTTTCCGACAAGACCGGGATTGTGGACTTTGCCCAGGAACTGAACCAGTTGAGTTTCGAGATTCTTTCCACGGGCGGGACGCTCAAGCTCCTGCGGGAACATCAGATTCCGGTGACCAGCGTCTCGGAGGTGACCGGGTTTCCGGAGATACTGGACGGCCGGGTGAAGACGCTGCACCCGCGGATTCACGGCGGCATCCTGGCGGTGCGTGGCGATGCCTCCCACATGGAGCAACTGGCTGCCCATGCGATTCAGCCCATCGATCTGGTGGTGGTCAACCTGTACCCGTTCAAGGCCACCATCGCCAAACCGGACGTGACGTTCGAGGAGGCGATTGAGAACATCGACATCGGCGGCCCCTCCATGGTTCGGGCGGCGGCCAAGAACCACCGGGATGTCACGGTGGTGGTGGATGCCGCGGATTATCCGCGGGTGCTGGATGAACTCCGCCAGGAGGGTGCAGTCAGTGAGGAAACGCGCCGCCGGCTGGCCGCCAAAGCTTTCCGGCACACGGCCGCCTACGACGCCCTGATCGCCGAATACCTGAGCAGGGAAGCGGGCGAGGAGCAGCCGGAGTGGCTGACACTCACCTTTGAGAAGGTACAGTCCCTCCGTTACGGGGAAAACCCGCACCAGAAGGCGGCCTTTTACCGCCTGCCGCTGGCCGGAGCGGGCAGCGTGGCGACGGCCCGCCAGTTGCACGGCAAGGAATTGTCCTACAACAACATCCAGGATGCCGATGCGGCGCTGGCCATCGTCCGGGAATTCGACGAACCGGTCGTGGTCGCCGTCAAGCACACCAACCCTTGCGGCGTCGGCATCGGGGAGGATCTGTTTGCGGCATGGCAGAAAGCGTATGAAGCGGACCCGGTCTCCATTTTCGGCGGCATCATCGCCACCAACCAGGTGGTGGACGTCCGGACGGCGGAGGCCATGAGCCAGCTTTTTCTCGAGATCATCCTGGCCCCCGGGTTTACCGAAGAGGCACAGGCCATCCTGACGCGGAAGAAAAACCTGCGCCTCCTGGAAGTGGGCGAGCTTGACAGCGCCAAGGCCCAGGCAGCCGGCTGGCAAGTCCGCTCAGTGCAGGGCGGCCTGCTGGTGCAAGAGGGCGATGCGCGGCGCCTTTCGGCAACCGACCTGCAGGTGGTCACCGAGCGGGCCCCCAGCGAAGCGGAACTGGCGCAACTGCTCTTCGCCTGGAAAGTGGTGAAACACGTCAAGTCCAATGCCATTGTCCTGGCGGCGGACTATCAGACGATCGGCGTCGGGGCAGGCCAGATGAACCGGGTGGGCGCGGCCCGGATCGCCATCGAGCAGGCGGGCGAGAAAGCCAGAGGAGCGGTGCTCGCATCGGATGCCTTCTTCCCGATGCCGGACACCGTGGAAGCGGCGGCCGCGGCGGGGATTACGGCCATCATCCAGCCCGGCGGCTCGATCCGCGACGAGGATTCCATCCAGGCGGCCAACCGCCACGGCATCGCCATGGTCTTCACCGGCGTGCGCCACTTCAAGCATTGAGCCAAGCCAATTGAACAACGCAAGTATTGCACAGGGCCAAGTATATTGGACAGCGCCAAGCTCTGAGTTGTGTTGGTTCAGCGCAATGGTTCAGTATTATGATAAAGAGGCGCTTGAATTGCCGTGCCAAGCACGACATGCAATGCTCAAGCAAAAAACGCATTGCTTGAAACAATGTTTTAATAATAAAATATGTCGCTATAAAATGTGTCACTCCAGCATGAAGCAAGGCAACGTTGCTTTAAACTGAAACACTGCTCCAAGTATGCTGCGTGGCATTGAAACAGCACTCCCGTTCACTCCCGTTTATCGAACCCTGATCAACCTCGAAGGAGGGTTTCATGAGTTAAAACCCTTTCTCCTGCTTTTCCGGTCTAGATTTTCGAAAATTGGGCAAAAATGGATCCAAACCCAACTCACAGACCGGAAAAGAGGGATACTCTTGACTCATGAACACCCATTTCGGGAACGGACGAACCTGGAGCGGCTGAAGCGGAACTTGTACATTGATCGGAGCGATCCGCTCTACCTGCAGAAAAAAGTGCGCTACCTGGGGCAGGATTTCGATGCCCTCTTCCAGATGGCGGAGCTGCGGGAACGGGAAGGGCGGCCGGAGAAAGCGCTGGAGTTGTACCGCCGGGCCGAGCGGGCGGCCACCAGCAGCACACAGTTCAGCCGCGCCGTGCACCGGAGGCGGCAGCTGGAACGGTCGTTGCAGCCGGTGCCAACCTTGCAGCCGGTTTCGGCTTTGCGGCCGGTTCCGCTCTTACAGTCGGCTACGACCCTGCATCCGGCGCAAACCGCTTCTGCCGTGGCGCCTCGTTCCACGGTTGGAAAAGGCGGCTCCTCACGCGCGTTGATCGGGCTGATGGGGCTCTTGCTCGGGCTTCTGGTGGGGCTGTTGGGCGCGTTCTGGCTGGTGCAGTACCGGTTGGATGTGCATTTTTACCACCATTCTGGTCCTGCGGATCAGCAACCGGCTCAGCCGGGCGCGTTGCGGCCGGGCGTATGGGAAGAGGCCGATCAAGCCAGTCTCGGACTGACCTACCTGCGTTCCGCCATTTTGGGATATTACCGGCTGGAGGGGAAATTTCCGGACAGCTTGGACGAGTTGACCGGGCCTTTTCCGTCCAACTACATCTCCGCCATTCCGCCCGATCCGGTGTACGGCAAGCGGCAAGTGGTGGACAGGTGGGACGGCACGGGCGGCTGGGTGTATCAGAAACCACCAGGAGGAATGGTGAATGAGGGGACAAGCACAGGTGGGACAAAAGAGGGGATATCCTTGTTCGTTGATCCTCTGGTTGCTGTCACCCAGGCCCTTCAGCCCAATTGGAAGGTGGGTGAAAACGGCTCATTTTCGGGAGAGTTTCACAGGTTTGAGCCGATCCGATTGCTGATCTTTCCGGATGAGCGGCGGGTGGAACTGGCGTCCGGTGACTTGACGCTGCTGGCCGCTGATGCGGCGGTGGGCCTGCCGCAATCCCCCACACCGGAAGGGGATTTTTTTGTGCGCCGAAGGGTTTGGCTGCCGCAAGGAAACGTGCCGGAAAGGCAGACGGGGAGACAGACGGTAAGACAATCGGTTCAGCCCAGTGCGATGAAACCGCTGTTCACCGTCCCTTCAACCGTCTCTTCTCCTTATGGTGTGGCGGGCCTGGAGTTTGCAGAAGGGTACGCCATTCACGGCACCAATTCGCCGGAAACCATCGGGCAGGCGGCCACCTTAGGATGCGTGCGCCTGGACAATGAGACGATGCGCCGATTTTTCGCCTGGACACCACTGGGCACCGAAGTGGTGATCCGCGGCGGGAAAGAGGGGGAAGCGCCGTCTATTGAGGAGAAAGCGCCATCTCTTGTCGCTGTCTCAGGATCTCACAGTATGCAAACTCACGCGGATCAATTTCACGCGTTACAATCTCATGTTCAGGCGGCCCAATCTTACGAGGCGCAATCTCGCACGGCGCAATCACATGCGCCACAATCTTACGCGGCGGACCGCGCGGAATTTTTGGCGTTGCCGCTCCAGCATCTGACTCCCACAGCCTTGGAAGCGATTCAACCGCGCGCTGATGAACGGGATTTGACGGGCGTTTATCGTTGGAAAGGATAGAAGCGCCGTTGTGACGTAAATTTGGAAGGATGGACATGTGACGGACGAACATGTATTTAGTGAAAGACGCGTATTAATGAAAACGTGTATTCGTGTATTTAACGAAGGAAACGTATTAATGAAAATGCAATAATAGAAAATGTTGATTTCGTCGGAAGAACGTTGAGAGGGGACGAGGAAGATGAAGGTGCTGGTCGTTGGCCAGGGAGGCCGGGAACATGCGCTGGTCTGGAAGCTTTCCCAAAGCCCGCGCGTCAGCCGCCTTTACTGTGCACCCGGCAATGCGGGGATTGCCGAACTGGCCACCTGTGTGCCGATTGGAGATACGGATATCGAGGGATTGGTCCGGTTTGCGAAGGAAGAGGGAATCGACCTGACCGTCGTGGGGCCGGAGGCTCCTTTGGTGGCCGGGGTGGTGGATCGTTTTGAGGAAGAAGGATTGCGCATCTTCGGTCCGCGGCGGGAGGCGGCCATGCTGGAGGGAAGCAAATCGTTCGCCAAGGCGGTCATGGAAAAATACGGCATCCCGACCGCCCGCTATCAGGCGTTTGAGGATTATGAAGCGGCGCTGCGTTACCTGCGTGAACATGGCGCTCCCGTGGTGTTGAAAGCGGATGGCCTGGCCGCCGGAAAGGGTGTGACAGTGGCCATGACGCTGGAAGAGGCGAAGGCCGCCCTGGAACGGATGATGCGGGAGAAGGTGTTTGGCGAAGCGGGGAGCCGCGTCGTGATCGAAGAGTTCCTGCAGGGGCAGGAGCTGTCCCTGATGGCCTTTGTGGATGGGGAAACCGTGCTGCCGATGGTGCCGGTGCAGGATCACAAGCCGGTGTTTGACGGCGATCGTGGGCCCAATACCGGCGGCATGGGCACTTATTCGCCGACGCCGCAGCTTCCGCAGTCTGTGATTGAGGAGAGCATCCGGCGCATTCTCCAGCCGGTGGCCAAGGCCATGGTGGCCGAAGGCAAGCCCTACCGGGGCGTCCTCTATGGCGGGCTGATGGTCACTGCAGAGGGGCCGAAGGTGATTGAGTTCAACGCCCGCTTTGGCGATCCGGAGACACAGGTGGTTCTGCCGCGCCTGGAGACCGACCTGCTGGAGGTGCTGGAGGCGGTAGTGGACGGCAGATTGGATGAGGTAAACCTTACCTGGCGCAAGGAGGCGGCCGTCTGTGTCATTCTGGCATCGGAAGGGTATCCCGGTACTTATTCGAAAGGACGCGTCATCCAGGGTCTTTTCAGTCCGGAGGAGCAGCAGCAACGGGAAGTCTACCTGTTCCATTCCGGAACGAACCGGGAAAGCGGCCAATGGCTGACGAACGGTGGCCGTGTCCTTGGAGTGACAGCGCTGGGTCAGGATCTGGCAGCCGCCCGCGAGAAGGCATATCAGGCGATTGGAGGGATCCGGTTTGAGGGGATGCACTACCGGCGGGACATCGGTTTGCGGGGGTTGAAGGAAGAGAATTGATATTGCTGACCCGGGTGGGGGCAAAAGTGACGGTGAGGGGAAAAGCGACGGCAAGGGCACACACAATCAACGGAATTGTGCTATGATGAGAGCAAGAAGACACCTCGTGAAAGGGTGAGCACGATGCCCGGACCTCTCACCTATGCGGACTATGCCCGCTTGCCGGAGGATGGCCCTCGCTATGAGCTGGTGGATGGCGCGTTGGAACTTTTGGCGCCCGCACCCGGGACCTTGCACCAAGAGATCCTGAGAAGATTGGTGTACCAGTTTGAACAGCACTGCCGGGAAAACGGGAAATTTTATTTTGCTCCCATTGATGTCATTCTCTCTGACACAGAAGTTAGACAACCCGACCTCGTGTTCGTCAGCAATGAACGGCTACACATCATTACCGAGCGGGGCATTGCGGGTGTACCCGACCTGGTGGTGGAAATTCTCTCCCCATCGACGGCGAAGCGGGATAAGGGGGATAAACGGCAAACCTACGAAAAATATGGTGTTCCGGAATATTGGATCGTCGATGGAGCCAACCGGTTGATGGAACAATATCGGCTGATGAACGGACGGTATGATTTTCCTGTCCTATTTGGGGAAGATGATGTGGTTCAATCTCCCCGGCTCACCTGTATCTCTTTTCCATTGCGATTGTTATTTGAAAACTGAAGTTGTGGTTTTTTGATTATGCCGACTGAGTCAGGGTGCTCATTTTATCAGCTCCAAATCGCGGAACACTTCACTGACCGGTATCTGCAGACAGGGGATGAGTGGTGATGTGATAATGTTCTCATCACCCTTTCTGGCTTTTTTCCCGGCCTGCTGTGATGCCTCATTTGTTGCTTCCATTGCTGTTTTCTCTATCGCGGTATCTGCCTGTGTCACACCATATACCTGATACAATCTGTACTGATCGGCTTTTTCATCCAGCAGAAACTGTTCAACGATCCGGTGAACCGGATCAACAATCCAATATTCTTTGATCCCAAAGCGGGCGTAGGTGGCCCGTTTTTCTCTTTTATCCCGCAAAGCGGTGGATGGAGAGAGAATTTCCACGATGAGGTCAGGTGGTCCCTCAATGCCCCGCTTGGTCAGAATGTCTGTGCGTTGCCGATGGATCATCACTAAGTCAGGTTGGTAAACTTCCTTTTCCGTCAAAATCAGATCAATCGGAGCTTGAAGAATGAAATAATCAAGACGACAACGCTGCATCATCCACCATTGCAAGTTTTGGCTGACCATCTGGTGGATGGTCAGGGGAGCCGGAGCCAGTAATGTCAGTTTGCCATCAATCAGTTCATACCGCGGTCCGTCCCCCGGGAGCTTGGCATAGTCCTCGTAGGTGAGGCCGCCTTCTTTTATCACTGAAGGGGGATGATTATTCTCATTTGGACAGGCGCATAAGTGGCTATTGGACTTTGGTTGACGGTCACTTTTTTGTGAGTCGCTCATAGAGAGACCTCCTTTCTGTTGAAATGTCAGGTTTTCGGGATGGATTGTTTCATGTAAGCGGCCGCTTTTTGTCCCGCATCACCTTGAACACTCTGCTCTCCGGTATGGAAGGATCGTGCGACACGACATAGGCTTTGGAAAAGCGGTAGAGGTAGTCTGCCTCATGGGACTTTGGCGTGAGGAATAACAGGTGGTTTTGAAGATAATCTTGCAGTTTTGTAGGCAGCAGGGCGGTTCACTCCTGACAAGCTTTGACATTTTGAGACTATTATAGCATTTGGGACGAATATTATGATGAGAGGCCCTGAAAGTGTTACTGAGCAACTTTGTTTGTTAACACGGAGTTTGCGGTTGTAAACGTAAGAAGAGGATTGGAAAACACATTGTTGATGTTTGTGGATTGGATGATATTTAAGGAGCCGGGATGGCATAGATGGATGCTCATAGAAGGACCCTTCATCCGATGCTATAATAAAAGCAAATCCTGAATCGTCCGACGGCGGAGGTGCACCCATGTCCGCATCCGGAACATCCCCTCACCAACCGCACGACAAAGGGTACAAATACTTGTTTAATTCCGCGGGACTGGGTGCATCAGATTGACGAAGACCACCTGTACCGCCCGGACACAATGTACATTCTTCCCGACTTTCGGGACAAGGAAGCGAACATCGTCTATGAATTGAGACGTTCAACACAAGACGACCAACCGGAAATCATCTTCTACATCCTGATGGAACTGCAGTCAACCGTCGACTTCCACATGCCCTACTGCCTGCTGCTGTATCAAGTGGAAACCTGGCGCGATTACATGAAAAACATTAAAACAAAGGCAGCTGCTCGCACTTCCGCCTGCCGCCCATTGTCCCCATCGTCCTTTACAACGGAAAAGCGTCCTGGACGGCGGCGCAAACCTTTCGCCAAATGCTCAAAGGAGAACGCCTTTTTGGCGATGAGCTGCTCAATAAACTACGAAGTTTGGAGCCACCTGACTTCCATGGCCAGGTGGCCAATTTTTTCAGATTCATGGCAGCAACAATAAGCATCGTCTGCATGGAAACCTTTTCTAAACTGCGTAAGGTCGTCCATCGCATGCCATCCCTTATCCTTGACGTCTACAAAGACCCGTTCTTTTTAACTTTTGGCAAAGAGACCACTTTCAGGGGCGGCCTCCTTGACCGCGAGCAATAAACAACATTTCCGGATTCAAAAGTCCATGAGCAGCAGTTTATTCAAAATGCGTTGGAAGATGGTTCCAAACAGATGGGTGCCGCGGAACCGGCAAACGTAGTTTTTCCCGAAGGCGCATCGATTCGTCGCATTTCCTGATGGTATAATCGATTTTGAGGTGATTGCCATGAACGGGCTGAAATTGTTAAAAGAAAAAAAGCAAGAGATCCTAGCCATCGCGCAACAGAATGGCATTCGTAATGTCAGGATTTTTGGTTCAGTAGCCCGGGGCAAGGAACGATTGGATAGCGATATTGATTTGTTGGTGGAAATCGAAGATGGAAGAACGTTATTTGACCTCATTCGATTTAAACAAGAAATTGAATCTCTTCTTGAACGAAAAGTAGATGTACTTACTGATCAAGCGGTTCATGAACTGTTAAGAGAACAAATCATGAACGAGGTTATCCAATTATGAAAAAAGATGAGTTTTATTTAAATCATATCATTGACAGCATGGAACACATCGAATCATTCATTTCGGGAGGAAAGGATGAATTTTTCAAATCCAGATTGATACAAGATGCAGTCATCCGAAATCTGGAAATCATTGGTGAGGCAGTCAAGAAATTATCAATGGATTTAAGGATGCAATACAACCATATCCCTTGGCGTGAAATGGCAGGGTTACGGGATGTTTTGATCCATGAGTATTTTGGTGTTGATTTAAAGATAGTATGGGGAGTCGTCGAAAAAGAACTTCCACGGTTAAAGCCGATGATCCAGCAAATATTAATGGAATCTGAAAATATGGAATAGGGCGGACAAATTGTGCTTCACATGAAGGAGAAGGGAGTGGGCGACATGCAGACGAACATCGAGCGCATACTTGACGAGGCCTTGCAACAGAAACTGGAAGAAGGCCGAGCCATTGGTTTGGAAGAAGGTCGGGAGCTCAGCCGAGAGGAAGGCAAAAGAGCCGTGGCGAGGAAACTCCTGCTCAAGGGCATGGACATTCCCTTCATCGTCGAGACGACCGAACTGAGCGAGGAAGAGATCGAGCGCATCAAACGGGAGCTTCCGAAGCAATAGATTGCGTGCGGGAACGCTCATCCCAATGGATTGTTTCGAGCATGCTCACGCTTTTTATCCCGCATCACCTTGAACACCCGGCTTTCCGGAATGGACGGATCGTGTGATACGACATAAGCCTTTGAAAATCGGTAGAGATATTCCGCTTCATGGGACTTTGGCGTGAGGATGATGAGCTTCCGCTGGAGTTCCCTTTCGTAGAGGTCAAACACTTTTTCCTTCCGGCCTTCATCCAAAGCGCTGTCAAATTCATCCAACACGATGTATCCCGGACTGGCTTGGATGCTTTGCATGAGCGCAAGCGCAAAGAGGAGGGAGCTGAGCGACTCTTCACCGCCTGAGACCCCCCTGCCCACTTTGCCGCCTCTGGCTTTGACGCTGACATCTTCCATTTTTCCCCGATGCCCTTCCTTGCGTGCTTTCAAATAGAGGGCGTAGTGGATCTGATTGCGCCGGTCGGCATACATGTCCCATTCCACCTTGCCTTCGAAATGGAAATGGCTCATGTAGTTAAAAAATTTTTGATTCACTTCCAGGACGCGCATGTTGATCGTCGTTTCCAAATCATCCTTCAATCGCTCCATCCGTGCGGTTTGTTCTTCCAGGAGGGCTCGGGAACTGTCAACTTCTTTGCTTAAACGCTCATACTCTTCCTTGATGATCCTGTAATTTTCCGGCGCCGCTTCATCAATGCCTTTTTCATTCAGCGCAAATTCGAATGTGGTTTTGCCCTGTTCTCTGTTGTTTTTGGCCTGGGATTTGTTCCAAGCAGGCCATTCTCCATTGGTGGCTTGGAACTGTTCCAGATGCCGCGGGACTTTATCCTCCAGCGCGCTCAATTCTCGTTTTATCTCAATCATTTCTTCTTCCCGTGCCACATATTCTTCTCTTTTTTCGCGAAGCAGTTGTTCCGTCCGGTCCAGTTTTCTTTTTTGCTCATTCAGTTGGGAAAGCAGTTCGTCAAGTTGGCGTTTCAGCCGCGCATGTTGCCGGCCTTTTTGTTCCAGGGATTCTTTGAGGACTTCTTCTTTTGCCTTCTCTTGAAGGATGGCATGTTCCAGCTGCTGAATGGCTTCTTCCAAGAAATACAGCTGTTCGATTTGTTCCCGTTCACTGGCAAATTCCTGGTAAACGGCGGCGTATGCTTCCAATTGCCGGATTTCCCAGTTGCAAGCGGCGATGGGCTGGCTCAGTTGTTCCAATTGTTGCCGGAGGTCTTTTTCTTTTTCCAACAGTTGTTCTTTGGTGGCCGTAAATTGTTGGAATTTCGTTTGGCGGAGCATCCGTTCATGCACCGTGGTCTGAAAGGCTTCCGCTTCTTTCACCGCGGTTAATGCTTGGGCGAGCGTATGCTGTTGTTTTCGCAACTGTCCGATTTGGGTAGCCAAGGCGGCCAGTTCCGTTTCATGGGTTTTGATCTGTTTCCGCACTTCTTCCTTGTACCTTTGAATGGCCACTTCGCTGAGGATCAAGCGCTTTTCTTCCTGTGGGCCACGGATGCCTTGAGTGTCGATCAACAGGCCGTTGGCGATTTTCGGCATTTCCCCGGAAAAAAAGCGTTTGATCGGCCGCTCCGGCGGCAGCATCCAATTCCACCAGTTCACGCAGCGGGTAGGCCTCGATTCCCGCCCGTTGCAGGTTCAAGAGGGCTTGTTCTTGCCGGGCGCTGAGAAGGCGGTTTTGCGTGAGTTGGCCGTAGAGTGTTTCCAGTTGTTGTTTTTCCTTGGTTAAGGTGGCCGTCTTCTCTTTGGCCGTTTCCAGTTGATGTTCCACTTGCTCCAGTTGGCTTTGCACGGCGTGGCTGGAGTGGTAGGTTTGGAGGAGATCGACATAGCGCGCCTCTTTTTGTTGATCGTTGTAAATTTCAGCTTGTAACTTCGCCAGTGCATCCCGTAGTTGGTCCAGTTGGCCTCGGATGTCATGGGCTTGCGCTTGCAGGGCGGATTGTCTGTCGAGATGGGTTTGCAGTTGTTTTTGGGTGTGGTCCAGCTGTTGACGGACTTGTTCTTCTGAATATGGGATACGGCGGATTTTTTCGGTCAGATGGGTGATTTTCCTTTCAATCTCCTGTTTTTGCTGCAAGGATCGCTTTTTCTGTTCTTGCTTGTTTTCAATGTGTTGTTGGATGGCGGACAGTTGATGTTCGCATTCGGTCATTTCTTGCTTCAATTGCTGCACATGTTGTTCCAGTGCAGTCCTTTCGGTTTCCAGTTGCTGGGCGGCCTCCTCCAAAGTTTCTATTTCCTCTTCATGTTTGAGGATTTGTTTTTGCAAAGTGTCTAATTCTCCGCCGATGATCGTTTCCAGGACTTTCAGCGCCGTCCAGTATTGTTTGAGCCCTTCCTCGAGGCGGCGGTTGCGATCGTGGTAGCGATCCAGTTCTTTTTTCTTTTGGCTTAATTCCAGCTTTTTGTTGCGCAGGTTGTTCTCCGCCTCTTGAAGAGATTGTTCCGCCTCTTTGACCAGCTCCCGGCTTTCTTCCCAGTTTTTTTGGATGGTTTCAATGCCGTACATCTGGCTGAAAATGCGGAACCGTTCCTCAGGATGCATGACGGCAAACTGGTTGACTTCTTTTTGATACCAAATCAGGTAAAAGGCGTCGGGATCGACGGCGTATTTTTCGGTCACTTGCTTTTTATATTCGCTGAAATTGTAATTCTGATCTCCCGCGGTAAATTTGGTGGTGCGTTCCCAATGGTCCAGTTCATCTCCCTCATGGATGAAAAACACTTTTTTGATCGGCTCGCCGCTGTGCTGCTCGATGTGCAGGGAGAACTGGACAAATTGTGCTGCGTCCACTTTAACTTGGCCCGCGTTTTTAAACGCCAGTTCGATGGTTGCATGCCAGGTTTGGTCTGGCGGGAGGTTTTGCGAGCGCAAGCCCTCGAGATCCACTTTGCTGGAGTAAAGGACAGCGCCCCAGCAAAAGGTGATGGTGGATTTTCCCGCGCCGTTGGGGCCGGATATCAGGATGTGGTCCGTTTCCTCCGACAGGTCGATGACAGTGGGAAGATAGTCGCGAATGCCGGAGAACTTAAGTCTCCAAGGAATCATGGGCCACCCCGCCTTCCAAGTTGTATCGCTTGAAAAAGCGCAACACATCCTCCATATGGAGCTGGTTGGATTGGCTGAATTCGGCTGTCCGCCGGAGAAAAGAATCGGAAAACATGTGGCTCCCAATGGCCGTTAATTGGTAGGCCTCCTCATGGGAAGTGTTGTCATAAGGTTCAATGGCCCCGATTTTTCGCAAGGTGTCGAGGTTGATGCGGATCCGTTGGGCGGCTTTCAGCGATTCGTGGCCAAAGCTTTCCACCAGTTGTGAAAAAAGGGTGTACTCGTTTTGCAACACTTCCTGATGGTAGAAAATGAACATGAGGATGGACAAACTTTCTTTGCTCAACACCTCTTTGGCTTGCCTGGCCGTCACCCGCATCAACGCCACCACCTGATCGCGCCGCTGGTCGTATATCACTTGGAAGTACCGGCTGAGCGCTTGGTTTAAGCGGGTGAGAAAAGACTGGAAAGCCTCTTCATCATCGGCGATGCCGAGCATTTTCTCCACTTCCTTGCGGGAAAGGCCAAAATTGGCATTGCGGATGGTGGCGGAAGAGGAGAAAAGGATCTGCATAAAGGCCAGTTCTTCCGATTTCGTGAGCATCCCTTGCAGGTTTCGCATGGCGGAGAGCGGGTTATGGTTGGCCGCTGTTTCCTGTGGGGGCGAAGGGTGTTCTTCTGATGCGAAAGGTTCCTTGTTCATCATCGATCCACTTCCAATCTCTTGGTTGTATTGGGGCAGGGTGCGGAGAATCGCTTGCTGCTTCCGGCGGCCTGATTTCTGCCCGCCGGTTGCCGATCAAGGCAGCCACGCCGATGAGCCCGTTTAAGGCGTCACTCCATGTTTCCCCGCCGGTTTCAGCGAGGAGCTCGTCCAATGATGCTTCATCGACGCGCAGCAGGTATTCTTCCAGCTTTTTCGTGTCAATGAATTGTTTGGTCATTTGCCAGGACCATTCATGCATCACTTGTTCCAGCTGGCTTTCCGGGATTTCCGACGGTTCATGATATTCCGGTTGAACCAGTTGGTCGATTTCCTCCGTAATCGGTTGATAGTTTTCCAGATAGTCGATGGCACTTTGAATGGCCTGCGGGCTGATGGGGGAAGCGAATTTGACCGGCACCCAGAGGCCGTCCATTTCTTCTCCGGGATAATTTCCCTGCTCCATAAAACTCAGCATTTGGTGCATGTCTGGTATCTCGGAGTCTGCCGGGCTGTCAAAGGTTTGGATGATAAACCGACGAAACAGTTCGGGATGGATCACATGGTTGAAACCGGTTTGTTGCAGGGAGGAAAATTTTAAAATTTTGTTGATGGTTCCGACACTGATTTTGGTCCCTTCGGTCATCACTTCGGTGCCTTTTTGGATCAACGCGGCCAGGGGAAGACCTTCTTCAAAGGTTTTGAATCGTTCAAACCGCTCTTGCATTTTTTGCTCCAATTCCCGCATCAATTCATTGATGATTTGGACTTGGGGCAGGGCGTTTCGGTCAGCCAAGTATTCCAGTTGCCGTTCTTTTAACAGTTCAATCGCATTCTCCACATTTTTGATCATGCTGGCCAGCTTGTTGCCCCCTGAGATGCCTTTGTCGTCATAGGCCTCGCTCAATTCGGCATCCCGCTTGGCTTGAAAGAGGGACCGGGCCACTTCGTCATTCATGTAGTAGGCGAGGGAGTCGTTGGCCAGCCGGATCAGCACGTCCATCATCCGCTTGCCGACATCCCGCATGTGAATGCGTTTGGCCGACTTCATGATCCAGTTGTATTTGGCCAGGACATAGACGAGGTGTTGGATGAAGGGAAGGGACATGTCCGGGTCGTTGCCGTATTGGTGGCGGTAACGATAAAAGATGGTATGTTCATTTTCAATGGCGGAAGCAAGTCCCGGCGCTTCTTCATGAATGATGTTCAAAACCCGCAAAAACCGGAGGGTGTGCAGCGGGGACTGGAAATATTCTTTGGAACTCAGTTCACTGATGACGCCGGCGAGGGTGGTCATATCGTTCATGACTTGCCGCAGTTGCGGCTGGTGCTGGTCGGCTTGAAAAATGGAGATCAACGGTTGGGCTGTGGTTGATGGATCCGTATCTTCCATTGTGTGGGGCCTCCCAAATATGCCTCTTGCTCGCCGCCTTTGTTTTTGAATGTCTGAATGGCTTCTTCATACGCTTTCCACATGTGACATACGGCATGTGGCAAGATCCATTTGACTTGGACGGGATGCGGCTCAACGAGCCGGTACAGCGTTTCGGCAATGGTCATTCCCGCTTCATCATGGTCGGTCCAAATGAGCACTTGCCGCAAAGACGGGGAGTGGGTGAGCAGTTGTTGAATCAGGCGCCTGTGGCCGCTTCGCACTTGCCCGTCCACACCGATCAGGAGACTGTTGGTTGCGGGCAAAAAGTGATCTTCGTATGCCATGCGTGTCAACACCGCGCGGCTTTCCACCAGCCACAGGTGTTCCGCTGTCGTTGAAAAGGTATCGGCGCACACGGCCAAGTGGGTGGTGGCATGGACCGTTCCAAAGGTATATCTGGCGGTCTGTCCTTGCATGTTCCCGCTGAAAAAGATGGGGGTTACGGTTCCCATACTGAGCAAGCCCAGGCTTTCGGCAGGTGCCTCCAGTATCTCTTCCAGAGCGGCGAGAAAATCTTCCTTATGCCCGTCAAACTTTTTGGAACCGCCGATTTCTTTGTAGTACACGGCGCCGATTTCTTTCCAGTCAAACTGTGGCCGCGTGGCGGCCAATTGGCCAACAGCCAGCAAAAAATGAAGGAAAGACAATTGTTTGGCAAAGGGCCAGTCAACGGGAAGAGATGAATGAAGTACCGAACACTCTTGTCGGAGAAGCGCGCTTTGGCAAGCTGTTGCCAGCTGTTGCAGGAGCTCTTGGTAGCGCTGGATAACCGGTTGCCGTGATTCTGGCACGGGGCTTGGCTGAAGCGGTTGCGGGGAACCGTTGTTAAGCGCGGCTTGACAGGCCTGCAGCCAATGGCCGAGGGCCTCCAGCTTTTCCTGATGCTGCCTCTTTTTTACCCTTTCCTGGTAGCGGTACAATGTCAGCCCCATGCGATAATGTTCTGCTTGCACCGATTTTTCGTCTGGATGGTAACGCACTTCCCGGATGATCCAGCCATCCCGCAACCAAGCATACACCTCGTCGGAACCCTTGAGCGAACGTTTGACCCGCGGGCTGGGAAATTGTTTGACCAGTTCTGCCGGAGCCAGTGAGACAGGTTCTGTTTTTTTGCCGATGGTAAGGGTGGCCACCTTTCGCCTCGTTCGGGCTGTTCGCCGGATGAGCGGGACATCGAACCGATCCGTTTGTTCCATGATGTCGAGCGTGTCGATCTCTTCATTCGCCAATAACAGGTGGTTTTGAAGGTAATCTAGTATATCTGCAGGCAACAGGGTGGTTCACTCCTGACAAGCTTTGACATTTTGAGACTATTATAACATTCGGGACGGATATGGTGAGAGGCCTTGAAGGTGTTTCTGGGCAACGCCGCTCGTTTCCCTGAGATTTGCGGATGCAAAATAGGAGTTGGAAATAGAAAATGGGTTGGGAAAGAAGGCGTTTGCGTTTGTGGAGTGGATCGGATGATCGTGCAAGGAGTTGGACCGGCATAGATGAACGCGTTATCCGAAGCTATAATAAAGGCAAATCCTGAATCGTCCGACGGCGGAGGTGCACCCATGCCCGCATCCGGAACACCCCCTCACCAACCGGACGACAAAGGCTACAAATACTTGTTTCACAGTAAACGGGCCTTTCTGGAATTCTTGCGGGCGTTCATCCCACGGGACTGGGTGCACCAGATCGACGAAGACCACCTGTACCGCCCGGAGACAACGTACATTCTGCCCGACTTTCGGGACAAAGAGGCGGACATCGTCTACGAACTCCGACGCACAGCAGAAGACGATCAACCGGAAATCATCTTCTACATCCTGATGGAACTGCAGTCCACCGTCGACTTCCACATGCCCTACCGCCTGCTGCTGTATCAAGTGGAAATCTGGCGGGATTGCATGAAAAACATCGAAACAAAGGAAGCTGCCCGGAAAGACTTTCGCTTGCCGCCCATCGTCCCCATCGTCCTTTACAACGGAAAAGCGCCCTGGACGGCGGCGCGAACCTTTCGCCAAATGCTCAAAGGAGAAAGCCTTTTTGGTGATGAACTGCTCAACTTCCGTTACATGCTCATCGATGTCCACCGCATGGAACAACAAACCGTAGAAGAACTGGTGAATGCCATAAAGGAGAAGGGAGTGAGTGACATGCAAACCAACATTGAACGTATCCTTGACGAAGCCTTGCAACATAAACTGAAAGAGGGGCTGGAAAAAGGCCGGGAAGAAGGCAAAAGAGCCGTGGCGAGAAAACTCCTGCTAAAGGGCATGGACATTCCCTTCATCGTCGAGACGACCGAGTTGAGCGAGGAAGAGATCGAACGCATCAAGCGGGAATTGCCGAAACAATAATCCGCAGGCCACGAACCGGCCACTTGTTGCATGGGTGGATAAAACAAACAAAACAAACAGAGGAATGGACCCGGACCCATATGGAGTCCGGTTATTTGATGCCAACTTTTATCCTCTTCGAAACATTGACGGCGGTTGGTGCAGAAAGTGAAGAAGGCCGATGTAGCTATCAAGAGGCTTTTTCATCGAACAACGGAATTACCATAAAATATGGTAAAATGATGTGAAAGTGGAGGGACGGGGATGTTCCATGGCGACGGCAGATCAAATCAAAATGCTCATACAGTCACATTTTGAGAAAAATGATGAACGATTTAAGACCATCGTACTACAAGTTGCCGCTTATGAAGCGAAAAAGGGCCATACCACATTGGCCAGAGATATCCGAGATATCGTCGAAAAATCAAAACGGACAACCTCAAGTATTGTGCAATTCGATAAAGATGCCAATGAATTGATCCATGCCACCCTAGTGGAAGAAAAATTGTCCACACTTGTTGTTCCTTTGACGATTAAAAATCGGATTGAGCGGATTATCAAAGAGTTTATGCAACAGGAAAAACTAAAAAAATATGGCTTGAGCAACCGGCGAAAAATTTTGTTTGCCGGCCCCCCTGGCACAGGGAAAACGTTAACCTCGAAAATTCTGGCAGGCGAACTCCATTTACCATTTTGCACCATCATGATGGACAAAATGATCACCAAATACATGGGTGAAACAAGCATAAAATTGCGTCACATCTTTGACACCATAAAGCAAGTTCAAGCAGTCTACCTTTTTGATGAATTTGATGCCATTGGCGCAAAACGGGGCAGTGACAATGACGTCGGTGAGATGCGGCGGGTGTTGAATACCTTTTTGCAGTTGCTAGAACAGGACAATTCTTCCAGCATCATCATTGCCGCGACCAATCATCACCAACTGTTAGATCAAGCATTGTTTCGAAGATTTGACGACGTGTTATATTATCAATTGCCAGATGATGAACAAATCCATCGTTTAATTTCAAATCGTTTAGGTACATTTAAAAGAAAAGAACTGGATCTCGACAGACTAGCTAAAATATCATCCCGTTTAAGCCACGCAGAAATCACGAAAGCTTGTGATGATGCTCTAAAAGAAGCGATATTAAACGATTCGCATGAAGTAAGTACCGAACTTCTTGAAAAAATGCTTAGAGAAAGAAACGATGTCTATCAAGGGAGTGCGGAGTAGTTTATGGCTGAAGGACATCTCCAACATATTTTCTTTCACGAACGTCCGGTATCGTATCCATATCGCAATCGTCAATCGCCCAGGAAACAAAATTATCCTCCCAGGGATCGGGTCAGTCACGGCAACTGGTTAATGCATCAGTTTCAAAAGGTCTGGACCGATGCAAAAAACATAAACGAAGCAAGAGAAGCAGTCGCTTTGCCGGTCAATCATGGTGTATATCTTGAATTTGTCAGCACCCCAGAATACGAATTGGCCATTAGAAGCCTTGAAAATATTCAGTTAGGCATTCGCTTAATGAATGTTCGAATGATGGAAAATGCGAATGGGAAAACGGAGAGGGTAGCCACTGTTTATATTCCACACGGCAAAGAAGGTTTTTTCTTAAAAAAGCTACGCCAATATCTTGAAGAAAATACAGAAAAAGGAAAACCCAGGCATGAAGCGTTTGCGGCATGCATTGATGATATCCGATTAGCGGTGGTGGAATCCTTTTGGCCGTATCATGAAATTACGTCAATTCCCGGTGAAGAGCCGAAATGGTGTGAGATATGGCTCAACACCGATCAAGATGAGGATGAGGCGAAATTTCGCCTATTAGCATCAGAAAGATTGGGAATTGAGATTCGCAATGAAACATTAAGATTTCCAGAAAGGAGAGTCATCTTAGCGAAGGTTAACAGAAAACAATTGGAAGAATTGATTCAATCTAGTGACAACATTGCGGAAATTCGACGAGCGGATGAAGTAACTAGTTTCTTTGTAGAACTCGACAACACGACACAATCGGAGTGGGCGGAGGAACTGTCAAAGAGAATTACCGTACGCGTCGACTCAAGGGTTAGCGTTTGCATCCTTGATACAGGTGTCAATAACGGACACATTTTAATTGCTCCAATCTTAAAAGATGAGGATTGTTATACTTATCATCCAGGATGGGGTACACATGATCATGATGGACACGGCACCAAAATGTCTGGCGTCGTCGGTTATGGAGATTTACAGACTTTACTGGAAAACAGTGAACCAGTCGAACTGAATCATGTATTGGAGTCTGTAAAAATTCTTCCTCCTACTGGAAAAAATGATCCACAGTTGTATGGAGCCATTACCAGTCAATCCATCAGCCGCGTCATGATTGAAAAACCTCAACGAAAACGGATCATTTGCATGGCTGTCACATCACCCGAACATACCACAGGCGATGGCCGTCCGTCTTCATGGTCCGCCGCGCTGGATGAATTGGCGTCAGGCTACCTCGATGAGCAACAAAAACTGATTATTGTTTCAGCAGGAAATGTTCATGGCTGGGACAATTATCCGGATACGAACATCGTGTCATCCGTTGAAAATCCTGCTCAATCGTGGAATGCGTTAACTGTTGGTGCATATACAGAAAAAACATTGAAAGATTTAAGAAAATACAACAATGGTAGTACAGTAGCCCCTAAAGGCGGACTTTCACCATACAGTACGACGTCCGTAATTTGGGATGATAAAAAGTGGCCTGTCAAACCGGATATCGTATTGGAAGGCGGAAATGTTTTAAAAGACTCGTTGGGATGCGTGCAATGCGAGGAACTTTCCATTCTAACAACATATTACAAGCCCTTTGAACGACAATTTGACACCATATGGGCTACCAGTGCAGCCACAGCCAAAGCCGCCTGGATGGCCGTGCAGATACAAGCCGAATATCCGGATGCGTGGCCAGAAACCATCCGAGGATTGATGATTCATTCCGCTGACTGGACCGATACGATGAAAAGACAATTTTTGCGCGGCAAGAAGAAAGGGGATTTGAAGGTTCTATTGCGAACTTGCGGTTACGGAGTGCCCAGCTTGGAAAAGGCGTTATGGAGTATGCAAAATCGAGTGAACCTAGTAGTCCAAGCAGAGCTGCAACCTTTTGACCGTGACAAAAATGGCCGGTATGTGATGAATGAAATGCATTTGTATGAATTGCCTTGGCCGAAAGATGTGTTGTTATCACTGGGAGAAACGGAAGTTTTCCTCCGAGTGACATTGTCCTATTTTATTGAACCGAGTCCTGGTGAAATCGGCTGGAAAGACCGATATCGGTATGCTTCTTGCGGGTTGCGCTTTGACGTCAATGGTTCGGATACAAAAGAAGGATTTTTGAGTAGGATCAATGCGGCTATGGAGTCCGATGAAGATGAGCCTGGTGCCACAAGTGTCAAATGGTTGCTGGGTCCTCACAATAGGAACGTGGGCTCGATTCATTCTGATGTTTGGCGCGGCACGGCCGCAGAACTGGCTGTCAGCAATCTGATTGCTGTATATCCGGTCATTGGCTGGTGGCGTGAACGCCCTTGGTTGAACCGGTGGCATAAAAAAATCCGTTATTCCTTGATTGTCACATTGCAAACGCCTGAACAGTCGGTCGATCTATATACGCCCATCATGACGGAAATCCGTAGCAAAGTGCCAATCGCACAACAGCTCTGATAAAAAACTGCTGGATCATGACAAAACACCCCCAAAAAAAGCGAAAAACCGAAAAAAAAGCCGCCAATTGGAGGAATTTTCCGTTTCATAAAGCTAATGTTTTCCTGAAAAGGTACCGATGGAAATGACAGAACCATCATCCGATGGTACATACACACAAGCTTGAAATGGAGGTAAGGAACCGTGATTATCAACCACAACATTTCGGCGTTGAACACGTATCGCCAGTTGTCCATTAACAACACTGCGACGGCGAAAAACTTGGAGAAACTGTCTTCCGGTCTGCGCATCAACCGTGCCGGCGATGATGCGGCGGGTCTGGCCATCTCAGAAAAAATGCGCGGGCAAATTCGCGGCTTGAACATGGCGGTCAAAAACGCGCAAGACGGGATTTCGCTCATTCAAACGGCGGAAGGCGCATTGAACGAAACCCATGCCATCCTGCAGCGGATGCGCGAATTGGCAGTCCAGGCGGCCAACGACACCAACACGGCTTCCGACCGGGCTGAATTGCAAAAGGAAATCGACCAACTGGCTGAAGAACTTTCGAGAATTGGGAATACGACCGAGTTCAACACACAAAAACTGTTAAACGGCACCTTCCAAGGAACCTTCCACATTGGCGCCAATGAGCAGCAAAACTTGAAAATCAGCATCGGTGACATGCGTGGATTAGCGCTTGGTGTTACAGGAAATGTCAAGTTGGAAGAAACGGTTAATTATAACAAAGTTGGTAGTGCAACAGATATAGCTGACGGTGTTTATTTCGTGGATGGAACTGATCTAAAAGACGCTGATGGTAATGTTGTTGCAACAACTGCTGATGGAAAGACCTGGACAGCGAAAATTGGTGAAGGAGACGATACTTTTGTATTTACTCAAGCGATCGACTCCGGTACGATTAGGATTTCCGGCGGTAAGGCAACCGGTGTGGCTGAATTTACAAATACTGCGTTGCAAGCGGGAAGCTATACGATTGATTCCACAACATTAAAAGACTCCAATGGGAATGTCATTGGAACATCGACCGATGGTCAAACGTATAAAGCCCTAGATGGCACGACGATACTATTGACGTTGGATGCTGCTATTACGGCTGCGACGAATATCACCGTTGGCGGAATCGACATTTCGTCACAATCGTCCGCTGATGCTGCCATTACCGTGATTCAAAACGCCATTGAAAAAGTTTCGGCGGAGCGTTCCAAGTTGGGTGCTTACCAAAACCGCTTGGAGCACACCATCAACAACCTCGGAACGTCCGCTGAAAACCTCCAAGCCGCCGAGTCCCGCATCCGCGATGTGGACATGGCAAAAGAGATGATGGAATTCACCAAGAACAGCATCCTCGCCCAAGCGGCGACCGCCATGCTGGCGCAAGCCAACCAAGTCCCGCAAGGCGTTCTGCAATTGTTGCGGTAAAACGTCTGATAATAATCGAGTCGCTTAAAACATCGAGACCTTGGGTAGGCCCGGGGTCTCTTTTTCAATCCTTCAGATGAAAAGGGAATGGCAAAATGGAGAAATATATCCAGGTTATGCTGCAAATCAAAGACTTATCGGAGACATGTTCCGAGGCGATACAGTACATCCGTCTGAGGTTTGAAGAAGGTGCCTTTGAACAGGCCGCATTTCTCTTGATGGATTTGTTGGAAGCGGTTGATGCCTTAAAACAGGGGTTGCAACCGTTGGCGGCTTGGTTGGATGATGACCTCATGTTATTGCTAGATCATTTTCGTGATACTTTAGTTTCTGTTCTTATCTGTTCTGAACAACAATGTTGGCATCAAGTAACGGGTCTGGTTGTCAGGGAGTTAATTCCGCGTTATGATCGATGGAAAAAAGAGTTGGACAGAAGCCTAGATTCATGTCTTTTGTCGTAAAATCATTGTATACCATTGCTTTGACTTGTAGATCGAAAGGGGAACTCTGATGCCAAAAAATCGCGAAGCACAACCAAGGAAGCAATTCCTCCTTGTACCTCAATATTTGCACCATTTTTCATGCATTGGATCGGAATGCGAAGATACTTGTTGCAAAAATTGGCGGGTGAGCATTGACGAAGAAACGTACAAAAAGTATCAACGCGTCCGTGATTTGGAGTTAAAACCGTTGTTCAAACAAGGGATCGGACGCATCCGTTCCAATGCAAACTCGCAAAATTATGGAAAAATAATAATGGATGCACAAGGAAAGTGCCCCTTTTTGTCTGAAGACAAATTGTGTACCATACAGATGAAGCTCGGGGAGGACTACCTGTCCGATACGTGTAAGTTCTACCCCAGAGTTACAAACCGTGTCAATGGCATCCTGGAAAAGTCGGCAACCTTGTCTTGTCCTGAAGCCGCCCGGCTCGCTTTACTCAATCCAAACCCAATGGAATTTGACGAAGTGGAAACGATTGCTGAAAAACACGGCGTTATTTTACGTTCCATTGACACAAGACAAAATCATCCAGCGGCCAAGAAAGCGGAAAAATATTTTTGGGAACTGAGAATCTTCACGATGCAAGTCCTCCAGAATCGCCGGGAATCGTTGGCGGATCGTTTGATCTTTTTAGGTCTTTTTTATCAAAAAATTCAACAATTGATGATTGAAAAGAAATTCAACGCCATCCCTGAAACCATAGGCACTTATCTCCGCCTCATGGAACAAGGCGGTTGGGCGGAAGCTTTATCGGTGCTCCCGGAACGTACGTCGGTCCAAATGACCGTCCTTAAAAAAATTGTCGATGTCAGGTTAACATCAGCAATCCCGAGTGCCCAATATCTAATTTGTTATGGACAGTTTTTGAAAGGAATCGGATATACGCATGATGCGACGGAAGAAGAAATTCTCCAGCGATACGAGGCGGCCTACCGTGGCTATTATGAGCCGTTTATGCGTGAGCATGAATACATATTGGAAAACTATCTGGTAAATTATGTCTTCATGAATTTGTTTCCGTGCGGAAAATACGAGTCCGTGTTTGCCGAATATACGATGCTTGTGTTGCTTTACGCCTTGATCAAGATGCACCTCATCGGCATGGCGGCTTTCCATCAAGGACTGACGTTCGAATGGATCGTTAAACTCTTTTACTCTTTTTCCAGGGTGATTGAGCACAACACCGCTTTTTTGCAGTCGGTGTATAATGCATTAAAAGACAATGAATATATTTCTTTGCCTTATATGGCGGCACTGATACGTAATTGATGATTGTGTTAACAAACCAAAAGACAGAAAGAAAATCTGCCTCTCACGTACAAACGTCCGCTGAAAAAATATCAGGTGTTCCCAATACGCTGACTGTGAAACCGATAAAGCTATTACATAAAATTGGTCGAATGACAACACCGCTATTCCCTGATTTGATGGGGTTAAGCACATTAGGAATTCTTGCATTACATCTGGGCAAATGACCAAGATTTAAAACCCTATTGATGCCGAGTCTCTTGAGCTCAGATGCTCGTCGGCTGAATTTTCATTTAAATACAATGCCTGTTGGATCATTTTGGTATCGGTATAACCGTCTGTGGAGGCAACCGCCATTGGATTAACAGAGTATATACATGTTGAAGAAGGTATATAGTGCAACATTATCCATAGGAGAAGCAAAAAATAGCACGGAAGAAAATCACCTGACTTTTTGTTTTGGCAAGAACCGATAACAGGCCGCTCACTTTATACCTTGTAGAATGTAAATATATGCCGGGACGACACAATTGCCATCAATACAAGCGATAAAAAATCCGATCACACCGGTTGTTTCTGTTGCGTGTTTGTTAGAAGATCGTACCGTGTGTCCATGTCATTGACCCACCTGTTGGGGAAGATGGTGAGAATTCTTATATTGTCGTCGATTCCGAAACCTTTATAAACAAGTGACAAAATTGTTTTTTTGGAAAAAGCTCTTTATGCATTTCAAGAAGGGGTGCTATACCTTAAAACAGGAAAGTTGGTTCCATAAACAAGGATGAAGAAATAGTCCAAGCTTCAGAAAAACATGTGACCTATTATGGTAATCGTGAAATATTGTATAGCAACGGTTTTTATATAGAGGTTTTTCGTAGAATTTATTTGGGGTTTGTGGTAATAGAGGATTATCCAGGGTTTTTTGATGAATGGTTTGGTAAGTTTTATCAAGAATACCCGGGACGTTATGATGATTGGCAAGAGTTGTTAGAAGCACTTGTATCGGTATTTGGATTCGGCCATGAATGGAAATATCCTGGTGGCATTACATTGTTGATCCGGAAAACGGTCGATCTCGAACATCGATGCTCCTGGGACGATGCTGAAAATATCGTGGCTGAAAAAATTATAGAATTATAATACCTTTTGCAAAGATGAAATATCCACGTGACCTCCCTAAGCCAGGTGGTTTTTATGTTTTTTAATTAAAATCTTCTGATTCATTCATAATCAGACGATTGTCATAATTTGTCTTTTGTTGTATACTTATGGAGAGGAAATTATTGTAAAAAGTGACGGAAAAATTGACGATAATAAAACAATAATGAAAGGATTCGAGCTCAATGCACATTGAAAGAATCAGTGTAAGAAACTTTCGTTTGCTTCAAAATGTGGATATCTCATTAGAAGAACGGACGACGGTGATTGTCGGGCGCAATAATAGTGGAAAAACCTCTTTAGCTGAGTTATTTAGACGATTATTAACAGAAAGCCCTACTTTTGGTTTAGAAGATTTTTCTTTAAGTACATATGAACAATTTTGGGACGCATATCAGATTTTTGCCAGGACAGGGGATCAAGGTTCAGCACGAGAGAAGTTACCGACAATAGAAGTGACGATCATAGTTAGTTATAGAGACAATCCTACAAACCTAAGTTTGCTTAGTGAATTTATTATTGATTTGGATCCTAATTGTACGGAAGCTCACATCAAGATGTGTTACCAAACTGGAGAAGGAGAATTGAACCATTTATTCGATAACCTGGACGAACTAATAAAGTTTGAAGAAGAAAATGAAAAAGAACAAAAACAAAAGTTTTATCGAATCTTAAAAGAAAGGTTGCCAAAATCGTATAAAATGTTTCTCTACGCGCTTGATCCCAACGATCCGACAAATCGAAAAATGCTCGATTGGAAAAACGTGCGAAAATTGTTTCAAGGAAGTTTTATCAATGCCCAAAGGGAATTGGGTGATATGACTAGCAGGGAAAGAGACGTTCTAGGAAAAATTCTCGAAAGCATGTTTAAATCAGCCGTGTCGGATACAGCTAATCCTGCTGACCGTAACATTGCTGAGAATTTAAGAGTTGCCGTTCAAAATATTGAGGGAGCGATAAATAATGATTTTAACAAACATTTGTTTCAACTAATGCCGGCAATCGCAATGTTTGGCTATCCTGGTTTAAAAGATCCTCGTTTTTTTATAGAGACCATATTGGATGTTGAATCGTTGCTGAAAGATTTCACAAAGGTAAGGTATCAAGGTGTATATGGGGTGAATTTGCCAGAAAGTTACAATGGATTAGGGGCGCGAAATTTGATTTATATTTTATTTAAGCTATTCGAATTTTACAAGGAATATGTATCAAAAAATCCAGCTCCCATTTCCCATCTCATATTTATTGAAGAACCAGAGTCACATTTACACCCGCAAATGCAAGAGGTTTTTATTTCTAAGCTGAATGAACTAGCAAGAGACTTACCGAAAAAATTCAACGGTGAACCATGGCCAGTACAAATTGTCGTGACGACGCATTCATCTCATATTGCCAACAAGGCTGATTTTACAGCCATACGATATTTCATGACATCAACTAATCATGGTTTTCTATCGACAAAGGTAAAAGATTTAAAAGTGGGCGCAAGCAGTTTGGGGGATGATGTTGATTTTTTACACCGTTACATGACGCTTACGCAGTGCGATCTTTTCTTTGCGGATAAGGCAATACTTATTGAAGGTCCCACCGAAAGAATTTTGCTTCCCAAGATGATTGAAAAGTTTGATAAAGATTATCCTGATGTCAATCTTGGCAGTCAATATATATCTGTTATGGAAGTGGGCGGAGCTTTTGCTCATAAGTTTTTTAAGTTAATAGATTTTTTGGAGTTGAAAACATTAATAATTACCGATTTGGACACGATAGATAGCAAGAACAATAACAAAGCTTGTGTGGTGTCTATGGGGGATAGGACAAGCAATGCATGTATAAAAGAATGGTTTAACAATGACCATATCACCCCGCATGAACTACTTAAAAAAGCTGACGATGAAAAAACGCGAGGATTTTGTCGTTTAGCTTATCAAATACCAGAGAACAATAATTCGAATAGTTCCTGTGGTCGCAGTTTTGAAGATGCATTTATGTTAGCAAATCTAAATTTGTTTGGTCTTCATGGTTCATCCAGGGAGGAACTTGAAAAATTAGCTTGGAAAAAAGCGCAGAACGTGAAAAAGACCGAGTTCGCCCTGAATTATGCCTTGGTAGACACACAGTGGAGAATACCTCGATATATATTAGAAGGTTTATTATGGTTAGGCTCGACAGATAGACATGCTGATGGGACTACTACTAACTATGAATGGGAGTCTTTTCAAGAAATCGCAGCTGGAGAGGAGGGGTAGAGTTGAGCAAAAATAAAGATCAAAACCCGGCCCTTGCTGCTGCTGAAGAAGCGATGAATAAAATATATGATTGTTTGAATCGTGGAAATTCATTTGTTCTGGAAGCCGGTGCCGGGGCAGGTAAAACGTATTCATTAATTAAAACTCTTGAGTATTTGATTTCGAAGCGAGGAAACAATTTACTCCGAAATAATCAACAAATAGCATGTATTACATTTACGAATGTTGCATGCGATGAGATTCGGGAGGAACTGAGCGATCACCCTGCTGTTTTAGTTTCTACAATTCATTCCTTTTGTTGGTCGTTGATTAAACATTTCCAATTAATTTTATGGGAAAAATTACACCATCTGCCCAAGTGGGAAGAACGTTTAGCAGCCGTTACTATTAAACATCCTGTAAAAATTGATTATGAATTAGGATATCGAGAGGTGGATAACGAAAAAATATTGCTTGGACATGATGATGTGATTTTATTGACAATCCAGTTGATGGAAAATATAAAATTCAGAAGAATAATATCGTCCCGCTATCCCATATTATTCATTGATGAATATCAGGACACCAATAAAGCATTTGCAGACTCTCTATTGAAGTATTTCTTGGAAGAGAAGTCAAACATGATAGTTGGTTTTTTTGGTGATAGCTGGCAGAAAATCTATGATAATGGTTGTGGAACAATTGTTAATAAAAATTTGATCCGCATAGACAAACGCTCTAATTTTCGATCTTGTAAAACGATAGTAGATGTCTTGAACCAAATAAGGCCTGAATTAAAACAAGTTGTAAAAGATCCGCATTCAACAGGATATGTAAAAGTATTCCATACTAATGACTGGAAGGGAAAAAGGTTAGAGGATAAAAATTGGAAAGACGATTTGCCTTCTGAAGTGGCGAGAAGTGCTGTGGATGTAACAGAAGAGATTTTGACGAAAGACGGATGGGATTTTTCCCCCGAGAGAACGAAAATTCTCATGTTAACCCATAAATTGTTGGCCCATGAACAAGGGTATAGCGGCATCGAAAATGTGTTTCAAGGAAGAAGTGAATTTTTTGTAAAACTTGAGGATCCCCATCTACATTTTTTCGTTAAAACAGTGGAACCAGTTTGTGTTGCGTTTGAGAACAAAAAATATGGCGACATGTTTAATTTGTTGGAACGGAGAACTCCAGGTATCCGTTCCATCGATGATAAAAAGATATGGCATGAAGATATGGCAACTTTGCTTCGTTTACGTTCTGAAGGAACGATTGGAGACGTGATTGATCATCTCTTGAAAACAAAACGTCCAAGATTACCGAGTGTTGTGGAAGAAAGAGAGCAGGAGTTATTAAAATACGATCCTAAGAATGATGATGAAAAAATTGAGTCAATGGAACGGTTGGGAAAACTGAAGGAGGTTCCATACCAAGAAATTGTGCAATTAAGTCAATTTATTGAAGAGAAAACACCCTTTTCGACCAAACATGGGGTAAAAGGGGCGGAATTTGAGAATGTACTCGTAGTCATTAGACGCGGATGGAATCGGTATGACTTTAACAAGTTCTTGGAGTATTCACAATCCCCTGAAAGTATTCCTGATAAAAAACAAGATTTTTATGAAAGAAACCGGAATTTATTTTACGTTGCGGTATCACGTCCCAAGAAACGGCTTGCCGTTTTATTTACACATAAGCTTTCTGATAAAGCATTAGTGACGCTAGAGCAATGGTTTGGAAAAGAAAATATTCAATCTATCGGTTATTTGATATAAAGAATGTATCTATCGCTTCAAAATTATTGAACAATATTTCAAAAAAGAGCCTAACTCTCTGTGATAAAACATTGCATAGGGCTAGAACTAGAAAAGGGATTGTGCATAGCATGGGGAAAATTCAAACAAAGATTAAGGGAGATAATATAAAGCAAAATTGGTGGAATCCAAAAAAGGCTCATGTCATGGAACTGACAGGTGTAACCCGCAAGCTATATGATGATCTGATTGCTTTTTTTGATCAGAATGCTGATTACGATGGTTACCGTAGAATTTATCCAAGACCGCAACAAGCTGATTCAAAAGACTTGAAAGAAATCGCCAGTGAAATTTATGGCTTTTTTCATGCGCATTATTTTAAAGTCCATCGGACATTATCAAATCTGGAAAGTCATTTGCAAACAAACGGAGACTCTCTGTATGTTTCTTCGCTGACGATCGTTGATGTGGGGTGTAGTATAGGAACAGCAACTTATGCATATTTAGACAGCTTACAAGAAAAGTGTCGACAGGAAATGTGTCATCATCCCCATGAGATACAAATCGTTTTTGTTGAACCGAATCAGGCAAAAGTCCATTTGCTAAAAAAATGCATCCAATATTATTTGCGACAATTAGATTCGAAATATAAAGTAACATATCAAATAATTCAACAATATTTTCCTTGCATTGATGACATTTTAAAAGCGGTTGGACAACACGAAGGTAACATCCTAATTTTCATGAGTAATTTTGTATCGTGGATCAAAGATGAAAATGATTTACTGAAAGGTTTTCGACAATTAAATATGCATTTTTCAGCTAGCGAAGAAATTCGTTGCATCAATGTAGAGGCTCATAAGAATGCTATAAATCGACTTGGTAAAATTTATCAACAGTTTATCGAACAAGGTGTGTATGAAGTTTTTGGGCCTGAAATCGATAAATCGCTCTCTTACATAAATCATAAAAATACGTATTTTCGAGATGTTTGTGGTAATAAAGATTACAAGCACGGTGGATTTGTTTACGGTAGTGTGTATCGGGAACCTATTATTAACCTGTTGAAGAACGAAAAAATTTTGAAGCGATCTTATTTTAAAGCCAGATCTGCATACCGACAAAATCCATTGCATGATGAAATAGAAATTAAACTGATTGGTGAATATCTCGGTGGTGTGGTACAAGTTTTCCAAGGGTTAATTGTAGACGGATATACGTTTACAAATGATTTTTTACAATTTTTACTTCCGAAAAATCAGAACCAAAATCGTCCTTACGTCATGGAAGATTTTTATAATGAAATGTTTACAGCTGCATTATTTTTAACTTGGGGTCGGTATATCGACCAATTCCATGATCGTTCTGATGACGAGTATTCATTTGGTAACCGTTTAGAGGGGCACTTTGATAAATTGGAATTATTCCGTTGGTTTGTGGGACAATATTTTGGGAAATATTTGAGAAAAGCTGAGGAATACGCTTCTTCTGGTCAGTTTTCTGATTATTTGCAAGCAGATATTCAAGCATTCTATTCTCATATTGATCAGCAACTTCTCTATCAGTTAGTAATAAAATATTTTCCACAGAAAAATGATTGGTTAGATAAAACGCTTCGTTCATTCATCTTTCGTAATCTAAAAGGGTGTGATGCGGGAAAAGGATTATCACAAGGTTCGCTGTTGTCTACATTATTGGCGAATGTGTATTTGTACCCGTTTGATAATTGGTTGCAATCCGAATATCCAGAAGTGGCATATGTAAGGTATGTGGACGATTTTTTTGTTTTCGCAAAAAACAGAAGCCAACTTTCCAATGTTCAAAAGGAGATTGGAGCGTTTTTATCGCAAAAGCTAGGTCTTAAAGTTAACGAAGAAAAGAGCAAAGAAAGTTGTGTGAAAGAGTATCAGGTGAGCAAAAAAGATGCTTTTTTTGAAGAGGTTAACTCAGAAGCCGATATGATTTTAAAAACAATTTATACGATCGACAAAAAGAACTACAAAAAATACGAAAAGGATCCTGATCGATTTATAGAAATTTATCATGCTTGCCTGAAGGAGCTGGGAATTTATGTGCCTCTTGATTGGTTGTCCGTCAAAGTTGTGACTCGTGCTCGTTTTATTGACAGGCTTTTGGTAAAGTTTAAAGGGAAACAATCAGCAATGGAAAAGTGGATGTCCAAGAAAAGAATGGTGATAGGAGGTATCAAATGGGGAAATATACCTGTGACGAAAGATAAGGAAGTAATAGAAATATGGGTGCGAAAATTCAAGAAAAAGAATGCCAGCTTTATGAGAAATGTTGAAAAGTTGAAGGGGATATTAAAACGTAAATTTATTGAAACTTATGATACTCTTTTTCCAGCTGACAACAACAATCATCAGTTGGAACCAAATAAAGAAAAAGAGTTGTCCCGGTTGCTCAGATTTACTTGTAGAAAACTGATGTATTTTCGAGTGACAGATGATGATGTAATCAGTAGATTAAAAAATTTGCTAAACAAACCTTGGTTAAAAGTGTATAAAACTATAAGAGCATATCCTGAATTAGCTGAATCTGTGAAACATATGGTTCAACAGGATAAAGAAGATTTTAATTCATTGGTTGGGATATGGTTGCTTGGGGAGATGGAAGAAAAAAGTGCATGTCGTTTGATTCAGGAGATATTTTTTAAAACGATTGAAGCGAATGATGACATTAATGTGATCAAAAATACGCTGGCTGCGGAAGCGCTCATGAAAATCGATCTATGGGGCGATTTTGATGCAGAAAGACTGGTAAAAATCATCCAAAGTTGGTTGAGCCGTAAAGAGTTTCCGCCTTATCATTTGTTGCGTAATGCGTATCTTTTGTTAAACGCAGCAGGTGAAAACATTTATCTTCCGCAGTTAATCGAAAAAGGAATATTGGTATGGAACAAATATTGGAAGGTAAACCTTGTATTATCATGGATTGGTGAACATATGCAAAAAAACGTGATGAAAACATACGATCGGTTGCCTTCCGAGATGAAGAAATACCTTCCTATCGAAGAACCTGGATCGATAACTTATCTATCCTGAAGGATGAGTGAGATGCACCTCATTTCTGCCAGCCGCAAGACGGATATTCCGACGTTTTACATGGATTGGTTTATGCGGCGGATTGCTGACGGCAAGGCATATGTATACAATGCCTACCGCAAAGAAGCCAAAGCCGTATCCCTTGCCCCCGATCAGGTAGGGGCCATTGTGTTCTGGTCAAAAAATTACCGTCCTGCCTTCCCGCATTTAAAGCGATTGCACGAAATGGGTTATCGCCTGTTTTTTCATTACACCATCACGGGACAGCTTCGGGTGACGGAAAAGTATGTAGCGTCCACAACCCAAAACATTGAGATGTTCCAATCCTTGGCAAAAACCTTTTCTCCTGAACAAATGCAATGGCGTTTTGATCCCATTTTTTATACGAAATCCATGGGTAAAGCGTATTATTTAGAAGCGTTTGAACGCATTGCATCGGAACTTTCCGGTTACACCAAACGCTGTTCCATCAGTTTTGTCACCCTGTACCCAAAGGTGAAAAGGAAATTAAACAGGGAGTTGGATGAGGACTATCCTGTCGAGATACCACTGGCAGAACGGCTAGAATTGACCGCTGCTTTGCAAAAGGTAGCTGCCCGTTATGGAATGCAACTATTTTCTTGCTGTCAGGATGAATTGTGTTCTATCGATGGAGTGAAGAAGGGGAGTTGCATTGACGCGCAGCATTTGAGTGAGATTTTTCACATTCCGCACATTTACCCAAAGCGGCCCACCAGGGAATCATGCGGTTGTTATGAAAGTTACGATATTGGCTATTATAACACTTGTCCGCATGGGTGTGTGTACTGTTACGCTAATGTCAGCCATGCGTCGGCGTTGAGGAATTACAAGATGCATTGTACAGAGGCGCCGTTAATCGCCGGAGATGTTGAGGTGTCTGTCTTGAAGCAAGAGAAAGACGGAAACGGGAATGTTCGTGTAAGCAACGGTGAGCAGTTGAGCTTGTTTGACTGACAAATTTTAGAGTGCGTTTTTAAATTCGTATGGTTTAATGATATTCTTTTAGTAGTCATATGTCACATTTAATTGTGTGATATTTGTGAGATAGGAGGTGAATATCAAGTGCAAAAGAGACCTATATTTACCATTGGATATGGCAATAGAGAAATTTCTGATTGTATTGTTCTGCTTAAGAGGTATGACATTAAATTTTTAATTGATGTTAGGAGTAAACCCTTTTCGAGCTTTAATCCATATTTTTCGAAGAATAATTTGGAGTATTTTTTGAAGCAGAATCAGATTAGATATGTATTTATGGGTGATCTTTTGGGGGGAGTACCGCAAATAGAAGCGTGTTATACCAATGGACGAGTCGATTATTCCAAAGTTGAGCAACAATTATTTTATCAACGAGGTATATCTCGATTACAAACGGCATGGGAAAAACAGGTGCCTGTTGCGTTAATGTGTTCTGAAGAAAAGCCGGAAGAATGTCATCGGAGCAAATTAATTGGTCGAACTTTAGAAAAAAAGGGGATTCCAGTCGTACATATCGATCAGACTGGTGAACTGGTAAGTCAACAGGAGGTCATTGAACGCATTTCAGGCGGACAGTTATCTTTGTTTGAAGAAGTATATATGTCTAATAGAAAATATTTATAACAAATAAGAGGTGAGTAATATTAATATTTACACAATTGGTGTATATGGATATTCTGAAAATGATTTTTTTAACAAGCTTATGGACCACAAAATTGATGTATTTATAGACATACGTAGAAGAAGAGGTATGAGAGGGAGAAAGTATGCCTTTGTTAATAGCAAATATCTCCAAATGAGGTTAGAAGAGATAGGCATTCGTTATCTTTATCAAAAAGAGCTATCTCCAACTCAAGAAATTCGGGCATATCAAAAAGAAGAAGATAAAAAAGCAGGTGTGACAAAACATACAAGGAATAAGTTGAGTCAAACATTTGTGGATAAATACAATGAAGAATGCCTAGATAAGTTTGACTTGAATTCTTTTATTTATCAATTTGAACAAGATAGCAATATTTTATTCTTTTGTGTAGAAAAATTTCCCGAAGCTTGTCACCGTTATTTGGTAACACAGAGATTAGCAGATTATCCTGGTGTGCGTATTTATCATATCATTGAGTAGGTGTTGAAATGTATGTGGTAACTGGTATAACTAGAATGAAGACAGGAATTTGTGTTAGTGTATATGATGTGCATAATCGTCGATATCTTCGACCGATTCCGCCGTCTCGAAGATTTCAAACTCAAGATGTTGCTGCTCTTCGTTTGTTTTCAATAGTTGATCTGAAAAAGGATAACAGATGGATTGAAATCAAGGCTCCCCATGTAGAAGATTTTCCAATTAAAAACAATACATTATCTTCTATAAGAAGATTGGATGTTATTGAACAAATAAAGTTTTTAAGGCAGATATCAGTTCCTTCGGTTCATGATGTATTTGGATATGATGAACAGGGGGCGCCCTTTTTAAAGCGAGGAGTAAATCAGCGCAACTATGTTCTTCCTGGAAGTGGTAGTTGTTCACTAGGAACTATTAAGGCAAATGTTGTTAAAGTTTATAATGATCCATATGATAATAATAAACTGAGAGTTGATTTTACAGATAGTTTAGGAAACGATTTTTTTAATGTACCATACGTATCAATTTTTCAAACAGATCCAGAAAGATTAACGCAAAGCTTACAAGATTGTAATGAGATATATGTAAGGCTAAGTTTGTCAAGAAGTCTTAAGCCAAATACATGGGACTTTTATGCTTGTTTTTTACAAGTATCTTCTATCCATGGATATAAATCAAAAGTATAAATAAGTATAAATAATAAAATTAAAATGGTGATTCGTATCATTAGCACAGTAAGCGGAAAAGGTTATGGGGCCGTTTCCGCTTCTTTTTCTGATGGTTAACTTGGTTTATGGTGCTGATCCGATTGGGCTTCGTCATGACCGCCCATGTGGCTGTGGCCGTGGAAAATGCCGCCTTTGTAACCGCTAAAATAAAGACAACAAAAATTGCTGAACAGCAATGAACACTTTACGTTCCTTCCTTGCCCATTTACCATATCCTTGGGTGAGGAAGAGTATGAAACGCTTGGAAAGGTGGCATATGTATTTCACGATTCACAACTTGAAAGCGAAAGGACTAAAGGTTTCCCAGATTGCACGAAAATTGAATATCTCCAGAAATACAGTCT
>LZRT01000010.1 GCA_002159075.1 Bacillus thermozeamaize | reverse complement strand
AGCGACTTTTCTCCAACTCTTTTCGTTGCTGCTCATATTGCTTGATGTATTTTGCGACCGTTTTCCGATCGATGCCTGTGATTCTCGCGATTTCTCGTTGAGACTTCCCCTCCCGGTAGTGCATGATAAGGATGTTTTGCTTCTGGATCAATTGAATCATCTCTCCCCGCCCCCACATCGCTAATATTCGCTCTGTGAGGATTATCTGATAGGGTGGGGGATTTTTCAATGAGCGCAGTGGCGTAGTTTTAGGTTACCGTATACATCCCACAATTTGTAAAGGATGGTCCAGATGTATAGGTTTCGTACGCCAATCCTGTTTTCTTCCGCTTTTTTATTTGCTTTCTTCATTCTTTCGGTTGAACTCACCTATCTGTTTCGCCTCTGGTCAGGAAGTTCCTTGGAGATCCCATGGCTTTCCTTTTGCTACTCTCAAATCCGGGATCAGGTTTGGTTGCACTTGGGCATGAAACTGCTGATCTTGTTAGCGGTGATCTATACATTTTGGCAATGGATGGTTCGAAGTTGGCAACAGTGGTCTGCAACCCGCCGGATGATTCGTCGTCTTTATCCTATTCCGGCGAACATGCTGCCGCCAAGAGTTCGGCAAGCAGGGATTGGTTCCGTTTTTGGTCTTGAGGATTCACTGCCCGCAGCCTTTACCTTGGGCTTGATACGTCCGAAGATCGTCGTTACCTCCGGTTTATTGAAAGTATTGAATGAAGAAGAGCTGGAAGCGGTGTTACATCATGAGGCGTTCCATCAGAAACATCGGGATCCATTGAAAATGTGGATTGTTCAAACCTTAGCCCGGAGTATGCAATATTTGCCGGTAATCGGCGAACTGGTCAGAAGTTACCGGCTCCTTCGTGAGTTGATGGCGGATCAGTTCGTGATACAAAAAATGGGTTCTTCTCATGCGTTGGGTTCTGCCATTTTAAAGATGGTGAAAAAGCGGCAAGAGATGACGTGGATGAAGATGGGGATGACAGTAGCCCATTTTACCTCCTCACTCGATGTGCGCATTTTGCGATTGTTAGATTCGGGATATAGGGTTCGTTTTATCTGGGTGGGTAGGAAAGCTTTACTGTTTTCTGGACTGTTTTTGGTCATCATCGGAATGGCCAGTTGTACGTTAAGTTAAACAACATGGGAGGAGGGCAAGAAATGCTGACCTCGGAAGTAACCATCTGGCTGGCTTTTTTGGCAGGCGTGCTTTCTTTTGTTTCGCCTTGTATGTTACCGCTGTATCCATCATACCTGTCTTACATAACGGGTGTTTCCGTGGAACAGATTCAACAGGGCGGGGCGGGGATTTGGCGACAACGGCAGGCTATGCTCCATACCCTGAGCTTCACCCTTGGTTTTTCTGTGATCTTTTTTGCTTTAGGATTGTCGGCCAGCCTGATTGGCCAGTTATTTCTTCAGTATCAGACATGGCTGCAGATCATTGGTGGTGCGGTGATCGTTCTGATGGGGCTGCTGATGATGGGTTTATTTAACAACAGTTGGCTGATGCAAGAGCGTCGCTTTCAGTTTCGCAACCGACCGCTTGGATACATAGGTTCGATGCTGATTGGTGTCACCTTTGCTGCCGGTTGGACACCCTGTATCGGGCCGATTCTGACTGCGGTGCTGATGCTTGGCGCGACCAACCCTTCACAGGGTGTATGGATGATCGCGGTATATGTACTGGGGTTTGCCTTGCCCTTTTTCCTGATGTCCTTTTTCCTTGGCAAGTTGAAGGTGTTGCTCAGACATACACAGGCCTTGATGCGGATTGGCGGAGCGATGATGATCCTGGTCGGGATCTTGCTTATGACGGATCAAATGTCGCGAATTACAGTTTGGCTCATTCAATTGTATGGAGGTTTTTCAGGGTTCTAAATGGAGGGTCGGGTTTTTCCTGGTGTTCAATTTCTTGTTGACAGAAGCGAGGAGGGATGTGCGTGAAGTGGTGGCAGGGATTGATCTTACTGGGTTTGGTGGTGGGTGTGATCTGGGTGGCCGGTGAACGGCTGCAGTCCAACGAAGCAGGCCCTCAACAATGGCCCCAAGGTCCTGCCAGTGAGGACCATGCGCAAAGAAAAACAGATACGCAGGATGAGGCAGAGACATCTTCTGCCGGTCAGATAGAGGGAGGGGAAGGTCTGAAATTGGAGTTGGGTGAGGTGGACACGCGGCTTCCAAGAGATTTTGCGTGGGTCGAAGAGGGGCCTGCTGTCGGCAGTCAGGCGCCTGATTTTACATTACAGGGAATGGATGGACAAACCTATCCATTGCGTGAATTACGAGGACAGAAGCCGGTCGTGGTGAATTTCTGGGCCTCCTGGTGCCCGCCTTGTGAGCTGGAGGCGCCCGACCTGGTGTATTTGTACGGAAAATACAAAGAACAGATCGAAATTTTTGCGGTGAATTTGACGAACCAAGATACGATCGAGGGTGCCCGGGCGTTTGCTCAGCGACATGGATTTGCGTTTCCGGTTTTATTGGATCAGAAGGGGAGTGTTGCGCGAGATTACCAGGTGTTATCCATCCCGACCTCTTATTTCATCGACAAGGATGGGATCATCCGGCACAAGTTGATCGGGATCACGACACGGGGACGGCTGGAGGTGATGTTTCAGGAATTAATTGAACAAAGGTAATTCCGATTCTATGTAAAAGCCTGATACACCTGCACAAAAACTACCGTATCGCTCATCAACTATCATTTCGTGTTCTGTCCGCGGTACCGGCGGAAAGTTCTTGTTGGTCAAGTGGAATCACGGTTCAAGGAACTGGTTAGCAAGATTTGCGCTCAAAACGACTGGTTGATTCTTGCGATGGAAGTCATGCCGGATCATGTTCATTTGTTTCTCCATTGTCTTCCGACAGATTCGCCTTCCAGAATGATGGCGACGATCAAGGGATTCACATCCAGGCGACTGCGTGAAGAATTTCCGCATCTAAGAGACCTTCCCAGTCTATGGACGCGTTCCTTCTTTGTGAGTACCGCAGGAAACGTGTCCAGCGATACGATCCGCCGGTATGTCGAAGCCCAGAAGAAGCGCGGGTGAACGAGGTGCACAAAGCCTATTCCTTCCGTCTCTATCCGACAAAAGAACAGGAACAGCAAATTCGGCGCACCATCGGGTGCTGCCGATTTGTATATAACCACTTTCTCGCCCGCCGGAAAGATGCCTATGAACGGGATGGAACCACCCTGAACCAATACGCCTGTATGCGGGAATTGCCCGCGTTGAAAGAACAGTTCCCCTGGCTTCAAGAAGTGGATTCCACGGCCTTGCAACGGACGGTGGAAGAGCTGGACGACGCTTTTCAGAGGTTCTTCCGGGAGAAGAAAGGCTACCCGCGCTTCAAGAGCAAGAAACACCCGAAGCAGTCCTACACGTCCAAACGTAACGGCAAAGATAATGACAAAGCGACCATCCGTATCGAGGGCAACCGGATTCGACTCCCGAAGGTAGGATGGGTGAAGCTCGCCAAATCCAGGGAAGTGCAGGGACGCATTCTCTCGGCCACGGTGCGTCTGGCGCCTTCGGGTAAATTCTTCGTCTCTGTGTTGGTGGATACGGAGATTCAGCCGCTTTTGCCGTCCAACAACCGGGTTGGCATTGACCTGGGGCTGTTGGATTTCGCTGTGCTCAGTACCGGAGAGAAGATCCCGAACCCTCGACACCTTCGGACGCTCGAAGAGAAACTGAAACGCTGGCAGCGGATTCTTTCCCGGCGGAAGCCTGCAGGAAAGAACCGGGAGAAGGCCAGGTTAAAAGTGGCCCGGTTACACGAGAAGGTGCGCAACGCCCGGATGGATTTCCTGCACAAGCTGTCCACCCGGCTGATACGCGAGAACCAAGTGATCTGCCTGGAGGACCTGCGGGTGCATAACATGCAGAAGAATCACCGTCTGGCGAAAAGCATCGCCGACGCCAGTTGGTCAGAATTCCGGCGGCAGTTGGAGTACAAAGCAAAGTGGTACGGACGGCAAGTAGTGGTTGTGTCGCCTGATTTTCCGTCCAGCCAGCTTTGCTCTCGATGCGGGGCTCGAAACACGAAGACCAAGGACTTGTCTGTCCGACAGTGGACATGTCCGGCGTGCGGCGAAATCCACGACCGGGATGTCAACGCCGCAAGAAACATTCTGCAAGAAGGCTTGCGCTGTCTGTCCGCTTGAGCGGGCTCAACCGTGGGACACACGGGGATCGCTTGGTGCCGCAAGGCAGAACTCCCGGTTGCGGGAGTGCTCCCAAGAATCCCACGGCTTTAGCCGTGCGGAGTGTCAACCTTAGGGTTAACAAAGAAATCCAACCGGCCGACATTGAAGAAAATGGAACTTGCACTGCTAAAGATCTTATCCGAATTCTTTGCCGGCTCGAGAGTCTGGAGCCGGCCTTTTAATTTGCTTTGTCGAATTAAGCGTTAATCTTGACACAAAAGGGAACAGATGTGCCTATTGGTATGTAAATGAGACCCGCAGAACTGCAGTGATTTTCTAATTCAGCTTAACCACATTTGACAAAAAGATGGCGAATCAGTAACATATCTATAGGGGTATGGGTATTAAGAATAAACGAGACTTAAAATATGAACACTATAATACAGAGTTTGACAAGTGTCCAAGGAGGGACGATGATGCCGATTAAGGCTAATGCTGTCTTGGATTGCCAAGGTTTATCCTGCCCGATGCCGATTGTCAGGACAAAAAAAGCCATCGAAGAGATGGAGCCCGGTCAAGTTTTGGAAATCCGAGCGACGGACCGTGGCTCTCTTGCCGATTTGCAGGCTTGGGCAAAAAACACGGGGCATCATTATTTAGGAACTAGGGAAGAAGGAGATATTATGATTCATTATGTTCGTAAGGCTGATCCTCATGAAGTGAAGCCGGAAACGAAGTATCCCCATACTACCCAAAATGAAGAGCTCGCACAAAAGTTGGGCAACGAGAATATTACCGTACTTGATGTGCGTGAGCCAGCCGAATACGCCTTTGGCCACATTCCGGGTGCCAAGTCCATTCCCCTGGGTGAACTTGAAAACCGCCTGCATGAACTCAACCCCGATAAGGAAATTTACGTCATATGCCGTACGGGTAACCGCAGTGACATTGCTGCCAAAATCCTTGACGAGAAAGGGTTCAAACATGTCCGGAAGGTGATTCCCGGCATGTCACAGTGGACCGGACCTGTTGAGAAAGATGTGTAAATGATGAATCAAAAAAACATCTAAATATTACAATATCCAAAGGAGGATTTTGTTATGGGAAGAAAAGTGGCGATTATTGCTGCAAATGGCGGGTTGTTCGATGCCTATAAAGTATTCAATATTGCTACAGCCGCTGCTGCAACGGATGCTGAAGTAAGTATCTTTTTCACATTTGAAGGATTAAATTTGATTCACAAGGAGGCCCACAAACAGTTGCCAATGCCCGCAGGCAAAGAGCACATGCAAGAAGGGTTTGCCAAAGCCAACATCCCTTCGATCGAAGAGTTGGTTCAAATGGCCAAGGACATGGGTGTTCGTTTCATTGCTTGCCAAATGACCATGGATGTCATGAACCTTACAGAAAAAGACTTTATTGACGGGATTGAAGTGGGTGGCGCCGCCACGTTTCTCGATTTTGCCTATGATGCAGATGTTACGCTCACTTTTTAACAGGTGGAATACGGGCATACAACACAATTCTTTTCATCAAATCATAATTAAGGAGGATTGATGCATGAAGAGCGATAGAGTGGTGGATGCGACAGGCTTATCCTGTCCGATGCCGGTTGTCCGAAGCAAAAAAGCAATGGATGAAATGGAATCCGGACAAATCCTGGAAGTTCATGCCACTGATAAGGGCGCTGTAAAAGACATCCCCGCATGGGCCAAAACGGCAGGTCATGTATTGTTGAAGCAAGCTGAGGAAAATGGCCGATTCAAATTCTGGATCCAAAAAGCATGACCGGTAGAGATGAAAAGGGCATCCGAACAAAGGACTCGATCGGATGTCCTTCTCATAGGTTGACAATATACCCTATACAGTATATTATATAATTACCCAATGGGGTATATGTCGGATGTAAAATGAAGGAGGGTTATCGAAAAATGAGTGTCAGGGAAATGACATCTGCCGAAGTGGTGGATCGCATTTTAAGCAAAAAAGAATTGTTCATCGTGGATGTCCGCAACGCGGACGAGTATGCGGATTGGAAAATTGAAGGGGAAACAGTGACCTCCATTAACCTGCCTTATTTTGAATTGCTGGGTGGGGTTGAACCTTATCTGGATCGGATTCCAAAAGATCGTGAAGTGTTGGTGGTCTGCGCCAAAGAAGGCGCTTCGCGTATGGTAGCGGAAGAATTGACCAAAGCAGGTTATCAAACGGCTTACCTCAAGGGCGGTATGAAGGCTTGGAGCACTCATTTATATAAACGTTTGATTTACCAAGATGAGGACATCAAGGTGTACCAATTCGTCCGGGTGGGCAAGGGTTGTCTGTCGTACATGGTGATCTCCGGACGCGAAGCAATGGTTGTCGATCCGATTCGTTTTATCGATGAGTATATCCAAGTGGCTAAGGATGAAGGAGTAAGCATTACGCACATCGTAGATTCTCATTTGCACGCGGACCACATTTCCGGTGGCCTGGAGCTGAGCAAACGAACGGGAGCCACGTATTACCTGATGAAAAGCGAAGGTGCTATATTTGATTTTGAACCTTTGGAAAATCATGAACGAATTCGTTTTGAGAATGTAGAGGTGCAGGTGCTGGCCGTTAAAACGCCGGGCCACACACCAGGCAGTGTTTCCTTTTTTGTCAATGACAAGTTGCTGTTTTCCGGGGATACCATCTTTGTCAGTGGGCTGGGGCGCCCGGATCTGGGTGAAAAGGTTGAAGAATGGGCAGAAGATCTGTATCACACGATTTATGAGAAAGTGTCCGATATTGCCGATGACGTGCTAGTCCTACCAGCGCACTACGCCGACCTTGAAAAAGAGATGAATCAAGATGGCGTAATTGGTGAATATTTGGGCAAAATCCGGAAAGAAAACCTCATCATGCAAAATGTCACCAAAGAGGAATTCATCAAACATGTATCGAAATCGGCGGAATCGATTAAGCCGCCTAACTATAAAGAAATCGTCTCCATCAACAAAGGATTGGTATTTAAAACAGAAGAAGAAATGACCGAACTGGAAATCGGTCCAAACCGCTGCGCCGTCCACCACACGGCCTAGCGCAAGTAAAAGAGCTGATAGGCGTATTTTCTATCAGCTCTTTTTTCGTATTCGATGGTTTGAGTTATGGCTTTTGAATGTTGAAACGGGCTTGTAACAGCCTTTCAGCCTGCGGAAAAGACAGCCCCAACTGCCAGCCTCCCATGCCAGCAATGCCATATTCTGTCACTAATCGGTACTTGCTCCAGATGCTACGGGCGTCCTCAAACCAAACTTCATGTATCTGTCCATTTTTTTCCGTATAAAAAAAGTAGGGAGATCGCGAAGCGAAATCATAATGAATGGGACTGCCCAATGTGGCAGCTTTGTTGATGGCGTTTTGTTGCGCATAGGCACGTCCTTCAAATTTTCCTCCCTTCAAGTGGGTCCAATCATACGCGTACATGGCAATCCCTAGGTAGATTTTGTTTTTGGGAATCGCTTTGACGGCGTAGTCTAACGTTGATCGAACTTGTTGTATGGGAGCGATTGGTCCGGGAGCTCCTCCCAGCCAATGCCAGTCGTATGTCATGATAAAAATAGAATCGGCGATTTGCCCCAGTTTTTTATAATCGTATGCGTCGTTGTATTGGGGGTAATGATCGGCTTGCTTCGGCGGTACGGCAACGGAAATCAAGAAACCGGAAGGCTTTAATTTTTTGGCCAGCTCTTCCATGAATTGACTGAATGCTTGCCGATCCGCAGGAGCAACCCCTTCAAAGTCAATGTTTACCCCTTTATAATCGTGTTCCCGCAAAACCCGTCCAATGTTTTGAATCAACTGTTTTCGCTTGGCCGGGTTGGTCAAAAGGTGATGGGCCAAATCCCGATCAAATCCTTTTTCGCTCAAATTGGTGACAACGGCAAAGGGGATGGAGTGTTTTATCCATGTTTTTTAATGATATGATCTGCGTACAAACTACTGAGATTGCCATTCCAATCCGGATGGTATTCAAATACACCCACTTGCGTTACAAGAGATTGGTAACGATCAACCGTTGCAAGATCGGCCTCACGTCCCCGGGGAACGATATATCCACCGGTCATGATTGACCTGTGTGGAATTTGAGGGATTTTTATTTTGGTTCCGGGGGAGATATTTTGTGGATCTTTAATTTTATTTTCTTGGGCCAATTGCCAAACAGGGACAGCGTGACGGATGGCAATGTCCCACAGGGATTCACCTGCTGTCACCATGTAGGTGTTGCCGGGTATCAAGAGTGGTTGGCCCGGTACCAATTGATCCAGGGTCAAGCCGTTTAATCTTTTAATCGTTTGAATGGGTTGGCCGTATCGTTTTCCAATCGACCACAGGGTGTCGCCAGGTTTGATTTCGTGGATGACAAATGATTTAGGACTTGCTTGCGCGAATGGACAATGGGTGAAGGCTGATATGATCGATATCATCAGCAAAAGGATTATTGTTCTTTTTGTCATCTGTTGCATGCTTATCCCCTTTTTTGACATTTTTTTTATTTTGTCCAAGGAAACTGAAAATATGTAGCTTAGAATCTTTACAAAACTACCGCAAAACGCTTCCTTTCGGAGAAAGGAATCCCATATAAAGAGGTCGACTTGACGGTTGAAGTTCAGAAACAGGAAACGGTCTATCGCGCTACAGGCATGCTGGCAGTACCGCAACTAAACGTAAACGGCCATTGGACTATTGGCTTCAACCCTGGCCAGATCATGCGTTGTTTGAAGAAGTAAGGGTGGGTCATTGACCCTATCTTTTTTTATTTCTTGACAATATACCCATACGGGTATATATTTATCTTATGATTCTTTGACTATTTGATGTCTAAAAAAATGAGGTGAATTAGATTGGATTGGTTGCAATATGTCCTTCTGGGGCTCGTTGTCCTGTGGCTTTTTTTACGCTTGAAACCTGTGCCGGGGGTGCAAAATATCAATGCGGAGACATTGCGAGAGAAGATGGGGAAGGGGGGAAAAATCAAAATCGTGGATGTCAGGGAACCTTATGAATTTCAATCGGGACATATCCAAGGCGCTGTCAATATTCCGCTTGGCCGTATTGCCTTTGTGGCGCGGAAAGAATTGTCACCAGACGAAGAAATCGTATTGGTCTGCCGTTCTGGAAACAGAAGCATGCAGGCTGCCCGTAAATTGAGCAGGATGGGTTATCGAAGGTTGTACAATTTGTCCGGAGGAATGATGATGTGGAAATAGTTAAGCTTGAAAGGAAGATCAGCTATGACATGGGGATTGGCGTTGACGGTATTTTTAATCGGTTTTATCGGGTCTTTTATTTCGGGCATGGTTGGAATCGGTGGTTCCATTATCAAATATCCGATGTTGCTGTACATTCCTCCCCTACTCGGCTTTGCCGCGTATAGTGCCCATGAAGTTTCGGGCATTAGCGCGGTTCAAGTATTGTTCGCTGCGTTGGGTGGCATTTGGGTGTTCCGAAAAGGAGGTTATTTGAACAAAAGTTTGATTTTTTATATGGGTGTCAGCATTTTGCTTGGCAGCTTCGTCGGAAGTTATGGATCGAAGTTTTTGTCTGGCGAGCAAATCAATGTTGTCTATGCATTTCTCGCATCGGTCGCCGCCATCATGATGTTCGTGCCAAAGAAGGAAGGGCTGGATGAAGTCCCGCCCGAACAAGTCACTTTTAACAAATTGATTGCCGCAAGTTCAGCGTTTTTGATTGGAGCACTGGCCGGTATTGTCGGCGCGGCAGGAGCTTTTATCCTCGTTCCTGTGATGTTAGTCATTTTAAAAATTCCGACCAGAGTGGCCATAGCCACCTCTTTGGCCATTACGTTCATTTCCTCGATTGGTTCGACAGTAGGAAAAATCGCTACCGGTCAAGTCTTGTTCTGGCCTGCTGTGATCATGGTTGTTGCCAGCCTGCTTGGTTCGCCCCTCGGGGCTCATGTGAGTAAAATTGTCAATACGAAGTTTTTACAAGCCATTCTTTCCATTCTGATCCTCGCCACAGCGGTCAACATTTGGTGGTCTATTCTAAACTGAGTGTAGGGGGCAGGGGTAGAGGATTGCATATCTCATGTGCATGATGAGAATTGGTATTCTTCGACTTGACGTTTATGACTTATATTAACCTGCCGGATGTATTACGATACAGGTGAGATCCATCTGCTGGAGACTGGGGAACGGAAAACAGTAACAACCTCAGCGGACAGCCGAGATCGTTCTTTTTAATGGATTAATCACAATATTAAAATTATTTTTATATCTTTTTTAATGTTTCCCTCAAGCGAACCGACACAACAAGTCCTGCCAATAGAGGGATGAATGCGACGAATCCAATTGCCCAGGCAACATTCAAAATGTCTGCTAATATACCAGCGATTAAGGCTCCAAACGCGTATCCACTGTCACGCCACAGCCGATAAACCCCCATTGCGGAAGCGCGCCAGTCAGGATGCACCACGTCACTAATCGCGGCTTGCAATGTGGGATAAACCATCGCGGTTCCGAGACCCAAAAGGATGACATTGACGAGCCACATGATGTAAGAATTTGAAAAAAGAATGCACCAAATGGAAAATGCTTGTATCCACATCCCGAAAGCGATCATCCATTTACGCCCCATGCGGTCACTGAGCGCACCTGTAAACAATTGAAAAAACCCCCATGCTGCCGGATAAAGGGATACGATGATCCCGATTTCACTTACCGATAGTCCGGTTTCCGAAAAGAAAAGCGGGAACAAGCCCCATGCCATGCCGTCTTTTAAATTGGTGGAAAGTCCGGCAAAACTGCAACTGGAAAGCGATTTGTCTGCCCAAGTCGTTTGTCTGAACACTTGTTTTGTGGACATCTTCAATTCAGCAGCCGGCTGTTTTTGTTGCATGGCCTGAAGCTTGAGATAGGCATCCGTGTCTTTGACAAAAAACGATAATCCTAGCCCGACGAAAGCCAGAACCAGCCCCAAATAAAACGGTTCGGGACGTAGGGAGTAAACAGAGGCAATATAACCGGAAACCATTGCGGTTAAAGCGACCCCGGTATAACCTGCAAACTCGTTGAGGCCAATCGCCAGTCCTCTTTGATCAGGTTTAACCAAATCCACTTTCATGTTGACCGTCATCGACCATGTAAGACCTTGGTTGAGTCCAAGGAGAATATTCCCCAGAACGATCCACCACCAGGAATTGGCCCAGATCACGAGCAAAGGAACAAAGAGCCCAAAGATCCAGCCGATGATGAGCACCTGTTTGCGTCCGATGCGATCCGCAAGGCGGCCCGCAAAAAAGTTGACAATGGCTTTTGCAAATCCAAAACTAATGATGAACGAAAGGGCGGCACTGGCAGATGCCAAACCAAAAATTTGTTCACCGATCAGAGGCAGTACGGTTCTTTCCAATCCGACCATCGATCCTACAAACAGATTGACGATGACCAGAAGGATAAAGGGAATGCTGTTTTCCTTTAGTCCGATACTGATTGGATCCTTTTTTCCTGCATTTTTCATGTACATCACCCATGTTTTCCATTGCCTGAAGTCTGGGAATTTGAAATAAAACCCCAAGTGATCCTTGGGGTTAACGCTTCAGCAAACCCATATTGGTCTTTCGATACACATCAAATCCCTCTGGCCGTGGAGGCAGATCCTGCAGCATGAAATGAACAAAATCGTTTTTGTCTTGGATTTGAAGGGCTTTATTGAACTTTTTTTCAAAACCGATTGTGGAAAAGACCTTTCCACTCAATGCACGCCCTCAAGGCGATCCTGCGTATGCACCAGGAAGAATTTCAATATAATCAGGCAGCTTTAATAATTTATTGAATAAACTGTCATACAAGGCCCGGGCTCCATCTTCAGCCTGAGAAGCTAATTCTGTGCGGCCCACATCCCCCGCCATCAAGGTATGGCCGGTAATCAAAAACCAAGGTTCGGGACCTCTTGCATGGTCCGTTACCAAAAGGCAAATATGCTCAGGAGTGTGCCCCGGTGTAAACATTACTTGAATTTCCACATTACCCAATATGATCTTGTCTCCGTCATCCACTTTTGTGAAGTGATATTGTGCAGGAGTATCTTTATACATGATCAGTTTTGCATTCGTAGCTTCAGCCAGTTCCCTTGCAACCGAAAAGTGGTCAGCATGAACGTGAGTGTCAAACACGTGGGTAATGTTCATGCCAACTTTTTTTGCTTCTTCGATATAAAAATCAACATCCCCCAGTGGATCCACCACTGCGCCTAAGGCTTTCCTCCCTCAGCCGAACAGATATGAAATAGCCACAGGATCCTGATGCAAAAATTGGCGCAAAATCATGATTTCGAACTCTCCTTTGGTTGTGTTTCATTTTTTATTATTACCCAAAACGAACGATGCGAAAAATGCATATATCGAATTTCATCATGCATATTTGTTATCATTGTTGTTATAATAAAAAAGCAGCCTCACATGGGCTGCGTTGAGATGCCATTTGCTTTATTTTGCCACACGGAGTGGTGTTTCGTCCTCAGGGAGGATTTCGCCAATTTCTGCGAACGCTAAACATTTCTCTTTCTTTAACTCCGATATAAGCGCTCCTTTTTTTTCAGGAGGAACCGCCATCAGCAAACCGCCCGAAGTTTGTGCGTCGTAGAGAAGCCACTTGACTGTGTCCGAAATGTTGGAGTCCCAATCAATCTTGTCTTCAAGCATACGCCGGTTATTCTTCGTGCCGCTTGAAATGGCTCCCTTCTCAATGAAGTCTAAAGCTTCCGGGATATAAGGAATACTGGAAAACCGGATCTCGGCGGATACTGAACTGGCGGTCACCATTTCATAAAGATGCCCCAACAAACCAAATCCGGTGACATCTGTACATGAATGGACTCCAACCTTCATCATTGCTGCGGAGGCTCCTTGATTCAGGGCCGTCATAATTTCCAACACTTTTTCTTCCAAAAGAGGGGTGGTCAGTTGCAGATCGATTCCTGTCGTCACTGCACCAATTCCGATCGGCTTTGTCAAGACGAGTATATCGCCTGGTTTTGCTCCTTTTTTCGTGACATATTGTTCCGAATCAATATAACCGGTTACGCACAGACCGTATTTAGGGGCATGGTCTTCATACGAATGCCCTCCTATAATGGATACTCCCGCTTCACTTAGCTTATCCGCACCGCCCTGCAATATTTCTTGCATCATGCGCATAGGCAACGTATGGATTGGAAAGCCAATGATATTCAAGGCGAAACAGGGGACTCCCCCCATTGCATAAATATCACTCAATGCATTTGCGGCGGCCACTTGGCCAAATGCGTAAGGATCGTTCACGAAAGGCTGATATAGTCTATGGTTTGAACCAGCGATTGTTGTCCCTGGGGTTTCACAATGGCGGCATCATCACCGATGCCCACGATGACATCTTGATGATCCTGATGGGAAATTGAGCGCAAAACTTGCGCAAGATCGGATGGACCGATTTTACAAGCTCAGCCCGCTCCGGGAGAGAGGGAGGTCAGTCGTACATCCGGTTCCAAGTTCATGTTTTTTCCCCCTAATTTACATTTGAAACTTCGCTTGATTATAAAGGAATTATAATTGAATAGTATGGAAAAATCATTAAATGTACAATGATACAGTTTGGTATGATTCATGATTCAAGGGTGTGTTATCGGTGGACTTTTATCAGCTGCATACATTTTATCATGTTGCAAAGCACATGAATTTTACTCGTGCTGCTGAAGAACTGAACATCAGCCAGCCTGCCGTCTCACGTCAAATTGAATCTTTAGAACAGTTTTTTGGGCTTAAGTTGTTTCACCGGGCAGGACGAAATATTGAGCTCACAGACGCAGGCAAGATTTTGTTTAATATGAGTGAGCAAATTTTGTCTCTGGTAGAAAAAACGAAGTCTGTGATGGTGGGAATGAAAAATCTGGAAACAGGTTCGCTGCGGATTGGTGCGAGCACTACGATTGGGAATTACTTTATTGCTCCTGCCATCATGAAATTCTCGGAGCGATATCCTGGGATTCAGATCAGTCTTGACGTTCAATCGAGTGAGGAGATCCTGCATAAACTGAAACAACACACACTGGATATTGCTGTTTGTGCAGGTCCCATATCAACCGGCAGTTTCTTTGTCGAGCCGTTTTTGCGGGATGAATTGGTTCTGGTTGTTCCGCCTAAACACCGGCTCGCCAAAAAAGAACATGTTACCCTAAAGGATCTGGCAAACGAAAAATTGATCCTTCGCAGTCGAGGTTCGAACACCCGATTTACAATAGAACGCCATTTTCAACAACATCAAATGAAGCTCCCGCCCACGATCGAATTAAATTCTACGGAAGCGATCAAGCAAGCGGTTATTTCCGGTGCAGGGATCAGTTTTCTTTCGAAACGAACGATCGAGTTGGAAGTGAAATGCGGTGCGATAGTTGTGATTGACGGGGAAGAATTAAGACCCTCCCGCCAATTTCATATTGTTCATCCAAAAGGAATTTATCCTTCTCCGGCCGTTCTCATGTTTACATCCTATTTAAAAAAGGTGGCCGTGTAAGATGTCAGGGAAAAATCAATGAGATATGAAAAAACGTCATATCTTGTATGTCGTCACGAACTACTTGGTGGAACGGAAAGTGGAAGTGTTTTGTTTGCGGGTTTTGGGATGGTTGTTGAGGTGACGATGAGCTTGTGGAAGCGTTGGGAATGCGCGGCATCAGCAAAAGCGAGGTGTCGCGCATCTGCAAGGAACTGGACGAGGTGGTGCTTCATTTCAAGGAACGGCCGCTGGATGGGGCTTACCCTTATGTCTGGCTGGATGCGACGTTTCCCAAGGTGCGCGAAGGCGGACGGGTGCGTAACATGGCCCTGGTTTTGGCGATTGGTGTACGCGACAACGGAGAACGGGAAGTGCTGGGGTTTGACATTGGGCTTAGCGAGGATGGTGCGTTCTGGACCGACTTTTTACGCCGATTGGTGGCGCGAGGATTGCGCGGCGTGGAGCTGGTCATCAGCGATGCGCACGAAGGGCTGAAACAAGCGATTGAACAAGTGCTGACGGGGGCGACCTGGCAACGCTGCCGCCGCGTGCATGTCATGCGTAATATCCTCAGCCAGGTGCCGAAAACGTCGCAAGGGATGGTGTCGGCGATCATCCGGACAATTTTCGCTCAACCGTCTTACGAGGCGGCCAAAAGCCAGTTGCAGCGTGTGGTGGACGAACTGTCCGCGATTCGGTGATACGACTGGTCGGAGCCATTCTTCTGGAACAGCAGGACGAATGGTCTGTTGGCCGCCGATATTTCAGCCTGGAGTCCATGAGACAACTAACCGGCAAAACTACCGAATTGCCTGCGCCATCGCCTGCTTTCCAGGAATAATATCGCCTTTCTGTCTCTATAGCAGAATTTCCACCACTTGACGGGACACTATCATTTTTTGCCAGGGGAGACCATTGTGCCGCAGGAAGTAACCTGCGACAATCCCACCGGGGTCAAAACTCCGCGAATTACTGCGGTGCAATTGCAGTGCCGCATTCGTCCCCAAGGGCTGGTCAACCCCATCGCACCGGGGACGCAGTTGGCAGCCATCGATTTCGAAGGAGCCACCGCCTGGTTGACGTGGAATCAACATCCGGTGGCCGAGCGCAACGGCGGAACAGGTGGAACAAGTGTTGTTCAAAACGTTGGCTCCCTATGGCATTCAAGCGGTCAAATGGCGAGTCGGAAAACAAGATGAATGAGGGCATCGGGCTTAGACCGCATGGCCGGGAAAGGAGGCGTTGTGCATGGTTGTCGTCTACACCACATCCAGCTGTGGCTGGTGCAGATTGGCCAAACAGTATCTCGATCAAAAGGGCGTTTCTTACGAAGAGGTGGACATTGCACAAAATCCCGCACGCATGGCAGAGTTGGTCTTCAAGAGCAGCCAAACGGGCGTGCCAGTCATCGACGTCAACGGCACAATCGTTGTGGGGTACAACCCTAGCGCCCTGGAACGTGCGTTGGAACAAATTTCGCAATAAATGGCCCTCGCGATGCAAAACCTGCCGGTGGAAAAAGGATAATAGGAGCACCCCGATGATACGCAATGATGCTGCGGGTCATTTTTAGATTACCGGAATCGATCTGTCCTCGGAAATGCTGGCCAAAGCACGGGAAAAAGCACAGCAGGAAGATCTTGCAATCCATTGGATTCAAGCGGACATTAACCGGCTTCCTTTTGACCGTGAAACGTTCGATCTTGTGATTGGCAATATTGTTTTGGAATTTGTTGAGAATCCTGAGAAAGTCGTTGCGGAAGCGCTGCGGGTATTAAAAAAAGACGGACGATTGACGGACGATTGACGATTGACGGACGATTGATGATCGGATTGATCAACAAAGAAAGTTACTGGGGAAGAACTGCCCCGAAAATATGGGGTTCAAGTTCACAAAAACAAAAAAACACCCACCTAAGCCATCTGAGATGGCTATTTATGGAAATTTGATGGTTTTTAGTTGCTTATGCACCTTGTTCAATCTCTGCTAGCTGAAAGCCTATTTTCATTCCTCGTGGTGCAGCTTGCGGCATGGAAGTCTCAAGCGGGCGAAGTGAAAACCAAGAAAGGAGCAGTTGGTGAAGAAAGAGGCTGCGCCCTAGTGATGCGATTATCGACTTTAAGCCCAGTAGTGAAATGTCAAGGGAGTGGTTGAAGAAAATTGGGAATGGATTTGGGAAATAGTTGCAAAGTAATCGTCAAACGAGGCCGGTGGCTATCGGCTTTCCGGGCACGCCAAATAGACCCACCGCATCTGCTCGATGGGGCCTGCTCTTCAGTTCAATGTTTAGTGGCGCCGGATGGCCATCGGCGGACAGAGTCCGGCAGATCAGGCAACCATGGCAACAGTCTATCCAAGATATCGGCATCGTTCGTATCCACGTTGCAATCGTTCAAACAGATACCGAAGATATTCGTATGGATTCAGCCCGTTTTCCTTACCGGCAGGGATAGGAGTGCATCGTCAAATTTCCTCCTGGCGTGCGCCCAGCACCCCACCAAGGTCACGTCCGCCAGTCCGTTGTACCCCGCATACCCGTCCACATGCAGGTATCCTTTAGATCCGGCCAGAAACGCCTTCGGATGTTCCGCCGCTCGAGTCCTCTGGTACTCGTACAGCACGATGGGCGGACTGTAGCGTCCGGTGCGGTACAGCCATAGGTACGACGTCGTCTCTGCGGCTCGCCCCGGCTCCCGCAACACCTGCAGGGTGGTCTCGTCCGCTCCGTGTCGACGGCCTTGCGCTCCGGATGATGTTTGCCTTTGAGAACCGCTAGGACCATGAGTCCTTCCCTCACCGTTTCCATGACGTCGAGAAGAGACAGATGGATGGTCAACGGCTGAGAGGCGTCGAGTGCCGAAAACAGGCTCTGGTCATTTCGCACAATCTGGTGTAACTTTGATTTTATAGGTAGCGTTCTCCTTTCTTCGTCGTTTCCGATCCCGTCACCAGACGGGTTCAGGCGACCGTCACCTTCAAATTTCTACGAAACCTGGGATAACGCGCCTACTGGCAGGGAGAGGTGCTCGCTATAAATGAGGATCGAAGACACCCGCCCACAGGCCGTGGCACCATCCTGGGCGGCATAGACCGTGAGGAGTGGCATAAGGCGCAGGAGGCGTTCCTACATGATCCCGGAGTCCAGGTGTTGGTTGCAACCGACACGGCGGGCGAGGGAATCAACCTTCAGCGTGCGCACCTCATGATGAACGACGACCTGCCGTGGAACCGGAGCCGCATCGAGCGGTGCTTCGGCCACATCCACCGCACCGGACAGCCCGTCCGGTTCTCCGAAGTCCATGCCAACGGCAACGACACCGGGGGCAAGGCTAGGAGTGACATTTTGAAATGGGGCCAGGAATCCAACTGCGCCCACCTGGCAGCTCTGGAAGAAGAACGTGGTTATCCGCGGAATGGACACCGGAGTGTCCGCGGCGACCCGTTTCACCATGATGCCTTCCAAGACTTGAAGGCCGACTACATCCCTATCCAATCTGCCCTTTAACATGGGCGATTGGGGCGGCGAGGGCTTCCGGGAAGACAAGCGCCGGAAGTGTGGCTTGCCGTCACGAGAAAGTATGCGACTTCTGTGGAGGAAATTTGACATGGAGAACGGCCAACTGACCTGGATCACGAACTTTATCTGGGGCATCGCTGACGACGTGTTGCGCGATCTCTATGTGCGCGGCAAGTACCGCGATGTCATTCTCCCGATGACCGTTATCCGCAGGCTGGATGCGGTGCTGGAGCCCACCAAGCAGGCGGTGCTCGATATGAAGGCGTCCCTTGACAAGGCGGGCATAACGAACCAGGACGCCGCCTTGCGCAGGGCGGCCGGACAGGCGTTTTACAACACCTCGCCGTTCACCTTGCGCGATCTCAAGACGCGTGCCAGCCGCCAGCAACTGGAGGCGGATTTTCGTGCCTACCTCGATGGCTTCTCGCCCAACGTGCAGGAGATCATCGACAACTTCGAGTTCCGCAACCAAATCCCCCGCCTGGCCAAAGCCGACGCCCTGGGCACCCTGATCGAGAAGTTCCTCGACCCCTCGATCAACTTGAGCCCGCAGCCGGTCCTGGGCAGCGATGGCAGCGTGCGCCTGCCGGGCCTCGATAACCACGCCATGGGCACCATTTTCGAGGAGCTGGTGCGCCGCTTCAACGAGGAGAACAACGAGGAGGCCGGTGAGCACTGGACGCCGCGCGACGCCGTGAGGCTGATGGCCCATCTGGTCTTCGAGCCGATCGCCGACCGGATCGAATCCGGCACGTACCTTCTCTATGACGGCGCCTGCGGCACGGGCGGAATGCTCACAGTGGCCGAGGAAACCCTGTTGCAGCTGGCGAAAGAACGCGGCAAACAGGTCTCGGTGCACCTTTTCGGCCAGGAGATCAACGCCGAGACCTACGCCATATGCAAAGCCGACCTGCTGCTCAAGGGTGAGGGTGACGCCGCCGACAACATCGTCGGCGGACCGGAGCACTCGACGCTCTCCAACGACGCCTTCCCCGGCCACGAATTCGACTTCATGCTCTCGAACCCGCCCTACGGGAAAAGTTGGAAGAGTGACATGGAGCGCATGGGCGGCAAGGCGGGCATCAAGGATCCCCGTTTCGTCGTGCAACACCGGGGCGAGGAGCTGTCGCTCATCACTCGCTCGAGTGACGGCCAGATGATGTTCCTGGTGAACATGCTCTCCAAGATGAAGCACGATACCCCGCTCGGCAGTCGCATCGCCGAGGTGCACAACGGCTCGTCGCTGTTTACGGGGGACGCCGGCCAGGGCGAAAGCAACATCCGCCGCTGGATCATCGAGAACGACTGGCTTGAGGCGATCGTCGCCCTGCCGCTGAACATGTTCTACAACACCGGCATTGCCACCTACGTCTGGGTGCTCACGAACAGAAAGCCCGGGCACCGCAAAGGCCGCGTGCAGCTCATCGATGCCACCCAGTGGTACAAGCCCCTGCGCAAGAACCTGGGCAAGAAGAACTGTGAGCTGTCCGAAGAGGACATCCGTCGCGTCCTCGACACCTTCCTCAAATTTGAGGAGACCGAGCAGTCCAAGATCTTCCCCAACGCGGCCTTCGGCTACTGGAAGGTGACGGTGGAACGCCCCCTGCGCCTGAAAGGCATCGACCCCGAGCGCGCCTACACCGCCAAGGAGATCAAGGCGCTTCGGGAAACGGCCGAGAGGGCCGAGGACGCACCGCCGGTGATCAAAAAGATTCACAAACCCGGCACCGCGCCCGACCCGCTGCACGGGCTGTTTGAGGTTGTCATCGCCGGCAAGCCCCGCGTGGTGGAGTATGAACCGGACACGGAGCTGCGCGACAACGAGCAGATCCCGTTCCTCGAGTGCCCGGCCTGCCATGAGCCCGGCTACCTGCCGGGGCCGGAAGACCGGCGTGCGGCCATCGAGACCTTCCTGCGGCGCGAGGTGCTGCCCTACGCGCCGGACGCCTGGTACGACCCGGCGAGCGTCAAGGTCGGCTACGAGATTAACTTCAACCGCTACTTCTACAAGCCAAAGGCCCTGCGCACTCTGGAGGAGATCCGCGCGGATCTGTTGGCGGTGGAGAAGGCGTCCGAGGGGTTGTTGGAGGAAATTTTGGGGGGAGAACAAGTTGAGCACGATTCCACCATTTGATAGAGCCCAGATTGAAGCACTTGCGCGCTTTCTAGGTGAATGCGGCACTGGAAGTGAGATTTCCAGAGTGCTTCAGGATCGAGGACTGGTTGACCATTCTGGCGAATCCACGAAGTGGCGGCGCCTTTACTGGATATTTCAACATTACCAGTATGAGTACAAGTGTGCCAATCACGTGCTTGATTTTATACGCGCATTTCTTGCCCCGGCGCGATTCGTTGATCGGCCCGAGAAGTTCGAGGAGCACCGACAAGATCTCAACAAGATCTTGGTTTTCTCTGGACTGGAGTACGGGCCCGATGGGCAGTTCCGACAAGTGAAGGCAGTGACGACACTGGATGAGGCAGAAAAACGTGTTCAGACCATCCGAGCGAAGTTAAAAGGCCGTAGTGTCCACCCAGAGGTCTTAAAGTATTGCCGAACTGAACTGATGCAGGACAACTACTTCCACGCCGTGTTCGAAGCAACGAAAGGACTTGCCCAACGTATCCGGGACATGACGGGCGTTCAGTTGGACGGCGCCGCACTCATTGACCATGTTTTCGCCATCGACCGACCCCTGCTCGCTCTGAATTCGCTCCGAACAGAAAGCGAGAAGTCAGAGCACAAGGGATTCGCGTTGCTGCTGAAAGGTTGCTTTGGTGCAATCCGAAACCCACGGGCTCATGAGCCAAAGATTCTGTGGAAAGGAGAAGACGACGCTGTAGACTATCTTACACTCCTCTCTTTGTTGCATCGCAAGCTGGATGATGCCGCGCTAGTTCGTGAAGGAGGCCAGCCATGATACGCACCCTGACTGCCTACCCCGCCTACAAAGACTCCGGCGTATCCTGGTTGGGTGAGGTACCGGCGCATTGGAAGGTGCGGCGGCTTAAACGGATTGCAAGACTCAACCCTAGTAAGTCCGAAGTTCCATGTATGATGCGGGACGGTCGAGCCGTATTCCTACCCATGGACCGCGTGGGATCGGACGGACGATTTGATGCATCGGAGGTACGGCCCATTTCGGAACTGTGGAACGGGTTTACTTACTTTCGGCGGGGCGACGTTATTGTCGCGAAAATCACGCCGTGCTTTGAGAACGGTAAGGGTGCTTGCCTTGAGAATCTACCGACAACTCTCGGGTTCGGTTCGACCGAATTTCACGTCATCCGGCCGTCCAAGGCGATTGTTTCAGCCTATCTTTATCGCGTCACTACGCTTTCAGAATTCCGGCGGCTTGGTGCCGACGAGATGACTGGCGCGGCTGGACAACAGCGTGTGCCTGTCGATTTTATAGCGAATTTCCCGATCCCATTTCCTCCCCTTACCGAACAAACCGCCATCGTCCGCTTCCTTGACTATGTGGACCGGCGGATCCGGCGGGTGATCCGGGCTCGGAAAAAACGCATCAACTTGCTGGAGGAATACAAGCAGGCCCTCATCCACCAGGCCGTCACCGGGAGTATCGATGTCCGCACGGGTAAGCCCTACCCCGCCTACAAGGACTCCGGCGTGGAGTGGCTGGGCGAGGTGCCGGCGCATTGGGAGGTTGTGCCTCTGAAGCGATTAGCCTGGTTCAAGAGCGGCGCGGGCTTTCCGGTTCATTACCAAGGTGATACGAGCGCAGAGATTCCATTCTTCAAGGTCTCCGACATGAATATCCCGGGCAACGAGAAGTATCTTCATGTTTGCGCTAACACGGTTTCGATGACCGTTGCGCAGGACCTCGGAGCGACCGTGTTGCCAGCAGGGACGATTGTGTTTCCAAAGGTGGGCGGCGCACTCTTAACGAACAAACGACGCATCGCTGCAAACCAATGTTGCATTGATAACAATATGATGGGGTGCGTTGCGCGGAACGGCAATCGAGACTTCTTGTTCTTAATAATGAGCTACATCGACCTCGGGCAGATTGCGAAACCAGGGCCAGTACCTGCTATTAGCGAAGGGGAAGTGCGGGAGATACGAGTTGCCCTGCCCTCGGCGCCCGAACAAACCGCCATCGTCGAATACCTTGACGCCCAGACGGCCAAGATCGATGCCGCCATTGCCGCCGCCCGCCGCGAAATGGAGCTGCTGCGCGAGTACCGCGAGCGGCTGATCTCCGATGTGGTCACCGGCAAGGTGGATGTGCGCGAGGTTGCAGCGCGGCTGCCGGAGGAGCCAGACGAAGAAGACGCCCCCTGGATGGACGATGAGGAGAGAGCGCAAGGCGAGACCTTGAATGGAGAGGATGATCACGCTGCTATATCAGAGGAGGATGAATAATGGATATCATGTATATTCAGAACATTACCTTGTCAAATCTCAGGATAGGGGGAAACGCTGGTTGCAAGATAGATTTCCCCTAAACAAATTCTCAAACGGAGGACGAACATGAATAAAATCAACTTCACACGCGGTATCAATGGAAAGCCCGCCGCCACCCAGTTGCTCGAGCAAGCGCTCGGCGCCATCGAGGGGCTCTCGGGAGAGTGCTTTTTTGGTTACCCATTGATCGCAACGCCGGAAGGGAGGTATTTCGTCGATGCGACGTTGGTGAGCCGCGAAAAGGGTGTCGTCCTCTTCGACCTGGTTGAAGGTACGGATGTAGGCGACTATGCGGCGCGGCAGGATGATCTTGCCAACAAGATCGAAGCCAAGCTGAAGCTACACAAGGAGCTGGTCAAAGGGCGACGTCTGATCCCGCCGTTAAACGTCATCACCTTTGCACCTGCCATCGACGCCGTCGAGAGGTTGGCCAAAGAGGACTATCCGCTCGCCAACGAAAGGAACCTCGCAAAAATCCTTTCGGCCTTTTCTTGGCAAGATAGCTCGGACGACCTGTATCGAATGACACTTTCGGCCATCGAGAGTTTGTCGTCGATCCGCAAAAGTCGCTCCAAGCGCGAGGTGAGAAAGCCTGATTCGCGAGGCGGAAAGCTCAAGAAAATAGAGGACTCGATTGCCACGCTTGATCATCGGCAAAACCGGGCCGTCATTGAAACAGTCGAGGGCGTGCAGCGCATTCGTGGTCTGGCCGGTTCCGGCAAGACCATCGTACTGGCTCTCAAGGCCGCATATCTCCACACCCAGTATCCTGATTGGCGGATTGCCGTTACCTTCCACACTCGTTCGCTGAAGGGACAATTCAAGCGGCTCATCAACAATTTCTGTGTCGAGCAAAGTGGCGAGGAGCCGGATTGGACAAAGATACGAATAGTCAACGCGTGGGGCGCGCCCGGTGGTGATGAGCGTGACGGAATTTATTACGAGTTCTGCCGCGTCACAGGGCAGGAGTTCCATGATTTCAGGTCCGCCAGCTATCGATTCGGTGGCGGCGATAGGGCGTTCGATGGGGCTTGCCAAGCAGCCTTGAGTGCGGTTGCTAATCCCCCAGAGCTCTACGACGCGATCCTGGTTGACGAAGCACAAGACTTTGCCCCGAGCTTTCTGCGCTTGTGCTACGCGATGCTCAAGCCGCCGAAGCGGCTCGTTTATGCCTACGACGAACTCCAGAATCTATCGGGGACCTCACTGCCGCCACCTGAAGAGATTTTTGGTACAGACACTGCAGGGCAGCCAGTTGTTTCCCTTGAGGGCGACCCGCGCCGGGACGTGATCTTACAGAAGTGCTACCGCAACTCGCGGCCCGTGTTGGTGACGGCCCACGCCCTCGGCTTCGGCATCTACCGTGAGCCGCCAAAAGACTCCCAGACGGGGTTGGTACAGATGTTCGACCAACCTGCTTTGTGGGAAGAAATCGGATACAGGGTGCGAGAGGGACGTTTGGCTAAGGGAGAGCACGTCGTCCTCGAACGAACCGACGAGACCAGCCCCAGGTTTCTAGAGGACCATTCCCCGATCGACGATCTCGTCGTTTTTCTGCAGTTCGGTGACGAAGCCGAACAGAACGCGTGGTTGGTCGAGCAGATCAAGAAAAACGTTGAAAAAGACGAACTGCGGCATGATGACATTATTGTTATCCATCCTGACCCTCTCACTGCCCGAGAGCGATTGGGGCCGATCCGTAAGGCATTGTTCGAGATGGGTATCCAGAACCATCTCGCGGGCGTCGACACAGATCCCGACGTGTTCTTTAAGACCGAGACACCTTCCGTGACATTCACCAGTATTTACCGGGCCAAAGGTAACGAGGCGGGCATGGTCTATGTGGTCAATGCGCAAGACTGCGATGGCACTGGGGTGGGGTTGGCCAGCATACGTAATCGCTTGTTTACTGCCATCACCCGCAGCAAAGCCTGGGTACGGGTAATCGGCTACGGGCAGGGGATGGCTAATCTTATTCGCGAGTTCGAGCGTTTAAAACAACGCAACTTTAGACTCGACTTCACGTACCCGACCGATGAGGTCCTTAAAAAACTGAGGATCGTGCACCGCGACCTATCGCCGCATGAAAAGCAGCGCTTAGAGCAAAGGCAGACTGGTGCTCGCGAGTTAGTAAATGCCTTGGAGCGAGGCGAAATCACACCGGATGACTTGGATGCCGAAATCAAGCAAAAACTGATTAAGCTGCTCGGAGGTGGCAAATGATGAAGCCTCCTAAGAAGGCGGAGACTATCAAGCGCGACTTGGAAGGACTGCTCACATCATTGATAGAGCGCGGGATCGCAGATGATCAGAACTTTCCGGTGCTGCGCCCTGCATCGAACAATGTATGGGAGGTTACTTTCGCCGGCGCCGAGCATGTGTCGATTGCGATGGGTGATATCGATTACGCAGCAATCTATAAAGAACTTTCGGAGAAGCGCTCTTATACTGCAAAACTGATCGACGGTGGACTGTTGCAACTGATGTACCGCTTTGAAGACGAGCGCCTCGTCCGGCATCGCTTGGCATACTACCCTTCACCTGAACTTCGGCCTTTCCAGGAAGACCCCGAATCGTACCTGCATGATGAACTGTTCCTCGACATCGTATCTAGACGCATCGTTCCTTTCCCTCTGCGATTCGACTTCGATGAAACGGCTGCTCGGGATGTCGTTCATCCCATGTGTCATCTCACTTTGGGAGATGTCAAAGGCTGTCGCATTCCCGTTTCGGCACCGCTGACCCCACGCTGGTTCGTCGATTTCGTCCTGCGGAATTTCTATCTAACTGATAGATACGATTTCGTCAGTAAATTACCCAATCATAGACTGTACTTTGATCCGACCATAACGGCGAACGAGCGTCGTTTGATCCATATGGTCGTTCCGATGGAGGCTTGTTGATGGCAATGGATATTGGGTAATGCATATTGGAAAAAGGAAACATGACCGGAAGGAATCTTGGCACATCCAAAGCATGGGTCAAACAGCCTATATGTCGACGGGCAAATACACAACTATACGCAAGTGGAAGTATCTCGAGCAATACAGTTAGTTACTTCGCTAAAAAGAAGACTAGCTTTGACGTTTTGTGGGGTACGGAAACACTGAAGGAGGAGGCTGAACCATGAAACCCACCGACACCAGCGAAGCTGGGCTCGAAACTTTGATCTGCCGGGCGCTGACGGGCAGTGACTGTGCGCCCCGGCCTGCCGTTACCCAGGCGGTCGTTGCCGAGACGCCGGAACCCTACGGCGGTGTGGGTTGGCTCCCCGGCGACCCGGCCGACTATGACCGGGAATACTGCGTCGATCTGGCTCAGTTTGCGGCCTTTCTGCGCGCCACACAGCCTGAGGTCGCCAAAGCGCTCGATCTGGATCACGACAGCCCCACGCGGCGCAAGTTTCTGGCGCGCCTTCAGGGCGAGGTGAGCAAGCGCGGGGTGGTGGACGTGCTGAGAGGCGGCATCCAGCACGGGCCTTACCGCATTGAGCTCTTCTACGGCACGCCTTCCCCCGGAAACGGGCAAGCGCGGGCGCTCTATGAGCAGAACCGCTTCACCGTCACGCGCCAGCTCCGCTACAGCCGTGACGAGACGCAGCGGGCGCTGGATCTTGTGCTCTTTATCAACGGCCTGCCGGTTTTTACTTTCGAGCTCAAAAACAGGCTGACCAAACAGACGGTGCATGACGCCATCGAGCAGTACAGGCGCGACCGCAACCCGCGCGAAAAGCTCTTCGAGCTGGGCCGCTGCGTGGCGCATTTTGCGGTGGACGACAACGAGGTGTGGTTCTGCACGCACCTTGCGGGCAAGGCGTCGTGGTTTCTGCCTTTCAACAAGGGATGGAACAACGGCGCGGGCAATCCGCCCAATCCGCAGGGGCTCAAGACCGATTATCTCTGGCGGGAGGTTCTCACCCGGGAGAGCCTGACCGATATCATCGAAAACTACGCGCAACTCGTCGTGGAAAAGGACCCAAAAAGCGGAAGGAAGTCGCGCAAGCAGATTTTCCCGCGTTATCACCAGCTCGACGTGGTGCGCAAGCTACTTGCAGATGCCCGGGAGCATGGCGCAGGGCGGAGGTATCTCATCCAGCATTCGGCCGGCAGCGGCAAGTCCAACTCCATCGCCTGGCTGGCCCACCAGTTGATCGGTCTCGCGAGGGACGGCAGGCCTATTTTCGATTCCATTATCGTGGTGACCGACCGGCGCATCCTGGACCAGCAGATCCGGGACACGGTCAAGCAGTTTGCCCAGGTGAGCGCTACGGTTGGGCACGCCGAACATTCCGGCGATCTGCGGCGCTTCATCGAGAGCGGCAAAAAGATCATCATCACGACGCTGCAGAAGTTCCCGTTCATCCTCGACGAAATCGGCGGCGAGCACCGCGGGCGCCATTTTGCCATCATCATCGACGAGGCGCATTCGGGGCAGGGGGGCCGTACCTCGGCCAAAATGAGCATGGCTTTGTCGGAAGCCGGCGCGGAGGACGAAGAGGAAACCTTCGAGGACCGGATCAACCGGCTCATGGAGACCCGGAAGCTTTTGCCGAACGCCAGCTATTTCGCCTTTACCGCCACCCCGAAAAATAAGACGCTCGAGATGTTCGGTGAACCCGACCCGCAGCCCGACGGCACGGTCAAACACCGGCCGTTTCATAGCTACACCATGAAACAGGCCATTCAGGAAGGGTTCATCCTGGATGTGCTGGCCCACTATACACCGGTCAAGAGCTACTATAAGCTCATCAAGAAGATTGAGGACGACCCGGAATTCGACGTCAAAAAGGCGCAGAAGAAGCTGCGTCGCTTCGTCGAGGGGCACGAGCACGCCATTCGGCTCAAGGCCGAGATCATGGTGGACCATTTTCACGAGCAAGTGATTGCCAAGGGCAAGATCGGTGGCCGGGCGCGGGCCATGGTGGTGACCGGCGGCATCGAGCGGGCCATCCAGTACTTCCATGCTTTTAAGGCGTACCTTGCCGAGCGCAAAAGCCCCTATCGGGCGATTGTGGCCTTCTCGGGGGAGCACGAGTACGGCGGGCAACCGGTCACCGAAGCCATCCTCAACGGCTTTCCCTCGAACCAGATCGCCGACAAGATCCGGGAGGACCCGTATCGGTTTTTGATCTGCGCCGACAAATTTCAGACCGGCTACGACGAGCCACTCCTGCACACAATGTACGTGGACAAGGTGCTCTCCGGGGTCAAGGCCGTGCAGACACTTTCGCGCCTTAACCGCGCCCACCCGCAGAAGCACGATACCTTCGTCCTCGATTTCGTCAACGACCCGGAGACGATCCGGAAGGCCTTCGAGCCCTACTACCGGACGACCATCCTCGCGGACGAGACCGACCCGAACAAGCTGCACGACCTCAAGGCCGACCTCGACGGGTACCAGGTGTACGCGCTCGAAGAGGTGGATGAACTGGTACGGCTGTACCTGGACGGCGCCGATCGCGACCGTCTCGACCCGATCCTTGACGCCTGTGTGACCACCTACATGGAGCACCTCGATGAGGACGGTCAGGTCGACTTCAAAGGCAAGGCCAAGGCGTTTCTGCGAACGTATCATTTTCTGTCGTCGATCCTCCCCTACACCAACGCCGAGTGGGAGAAGCTGTCGATTTTCCTCAACTTCCTGGTGCCCAAATTGCCGGCGCCGATAGAGGAGGACCTTTCGAAGGGCATCCTCGAGGCGATCGACATGGACAGCTACCGGGTCGAGAAACAGGCGACCATGAGGATCGCGCTTGCCGATGCGGATGCGGAGATCGAACCGCTGCCCGCGGGGGGCGGGGGATATAAGCCCGAACCGGAGCTGGACCGCCTCTCGAACATCATCAAGGCTTTTAACGATCAGTTTGGCAACATCCCCTGGACCGACGCCGATCGGGTGCGCAAACTCATCACCGAGGAGATTCCGGCACGTGTGGCGGCCGACACCGCCTACCAGAACGCACGCAAGTATTCCGACAAACAGAACGCACGGATTGAGCACGACAAGGCGCTCGGTCGCGTTATGATCGCATTGCTGCAGGATGACACCGAACTCTTTAAGCAGTTCAGCGACAACGAAGGGTTCCGGCGCTGGCTAACGGATACGGTGTTCGCACTGACCTACGGCGAACCTGGCAGCGCGAGGTAGCCAGGACCCAGACGAGGTCGACCAGCGCTATTTCGCTTGGACGTTGTCTACGGTAACATAAAAGGGGACCACTGTTGCACGATCGATCCTCGGCGGTTTTAATTCCTGATCAAGTGGCCATGTATGGCAGGGTGGCAAAGCTATTGTCTCTGAGCAAGCCCTCAATCCGGCCGTTGAAGGGAGGATTGGGAGGGGATGGACTGTGAACTGCTCGTGTAGGTCATCCCGGTCGATCAAATCTAGGTATGAACCGATGAAATCGGGAATTTCATCCACCCAGGCGATCTGAGCGAGTTCATCCGCCTTACGGAAAAAGAATCCCACCCCTAGCAAGCGATCTTCCCAGATATACCTACGGTCCTGAAGCGACCAGATGGTGAAGACCCGCAGTTCCCAGAAGTATGTTGCGGGATGCCTTGCGCGCCCACCATTCAACAATGAGCTCATAGGGTCATGTTTCCAGTAATCAATCGACATGGCTATAGCTCATTATGGGGAACCTCTTTATCTCTGCGTGTAGCCACAAAAAGGCGAGGATCCAGGCGAGGTTGATCACATCGATGGCGATCGCGATCGCTGTCACTATGCGATAACTTTTGAACTCTTCCGCACCGGCTGCAACAGCGGCTTGGATGCTCGACAATTGGTCATTTCAGATCACTCTTTAGTTTGTGGAGAGAGTTGCGTAAAACTTTCTGACCAATGTCAAGTTCCAGATATCGATTCTCCACCCACTGCATTCTCTGAAGGATATTATATTATTCACAAGGTCGGACTGCGCCGTTTTATGGAGTTCAGTTGTCTTTTCCGACAATTCATGGAAGGTGCTGCCCAGCTTTGCCAGGTTATTGACGGTCTCTAAAAGATCGTCACTCAAGTTTTGCACCCAGCATGAACCTGTAGATTGTTGATTTCACTGAGTTTTTGAGTCATAGATAAGCAAAACATCCTCATCTTTTGGTAGGCTGGAGTTACCAAGACCAGAATCTACGCCAAAAAGAGAGGATGTTTCCTACATGATACGTGATGCTCAGCATCCAGATCAACTCCAATCTATGGTAATGGCGTTCTTCAAAGAGTACCTCTTAAGCCTCGAAATTGGATTGGACAGCCTCCCTAATTATTTCTGAGACTTATGAAGTCAGGAGGTTGTTCAAATGGAACGTCGCAAATTTACTCCAGAGTTCAAGCGTCAAGTTGTTGAGCAGGCGATTGCTGCTGGGAATAACACCGTGGTCGCGCGCAAGTACGACATTCGCCCGAATGTGGTGAGCAAGTGGGTTCGTCAGTATAAGGCTGGTCAATCCATGCAGGGCAGCAGTCCAAAAGGAAATGCCACCCACGTAACCCAGCAGGAACATGACCGGCTCGTCGCCGAGAATCGTGAATTGGACAAGCACGAACGCCCATCTCAAACAGCTGTTGGGTGAGAAAGACCTCGAAATCGCTATCTTGCGTGACCTGCTAAAAAAAGCCAACCCTCACTTGCGGATAAAGTAGCCGTTGCGCACAAGTGGCTCACAGCCGGATACAACGCAACTCTCGTGCTGCGCATCGTGGGGGTCTCTCGATCCACTTATTATTACCAATTGACACATGAGCCCAAGCCGCATACGACGGCCGGCGGACGAGTTTGCACTACCTCTCGCCGGTCGAGTTTAACCGCCGTCACATCGAAACATGGTTACAACCAAGTCGACCGGTTCGAGTATGACGTACGGCGGTACGTAGTATGGATCTTTGCCCCTTAACGGCCCACACGCCAGCGGGGGGAAGAGCTGTCAAGGAGGACCGAAGGTCCAGCAACGGCGATCCTTGACGGCCCGACGACCGATGGTAATTTCTAGATGAGAGCAAAGGCCGTAGCAAGACTGCACAACAGCGCAATATCGGGAGCAGGTTTCCAATCTGCAGGGGTTAATCCGCAGAATATGGTTATGATCAAGCGATGTTTCGGCCTCTTCATCAAACTGTTGACGTGTGCCAATCTTGAGGATATAATTTCAACAGCTATATCATAATCCGACCGAGAGATTGGGCTTGGGTTCACGGACTTGTTATCGGTCGCCTGAGCAAGCTGTCCATTAGGAAAAATGGACAGTTTGAACAAGCTGCCGATAATGCCGTAGGCCAAAGCCAGGTAAATCGGTATGTTTCTTGTTGGGAGAAGGCAAGAAACGTACCGTTTTTTATTATGAGAGGAGGGAAATGTTTGAAGGAGCTGGCCTTGCGAAGGACGAAAGGATCGGTAGAAGCCGAGATCAGCAAAGCATTGACGCAATGGGAAAAAGATTACCTTGGACGTGGTTCGGTGTCTGTGAAAACGGACATTTTACGGGATATGATCATTGTGACATTGCGCGGAGTTTTGACTCCCGCAGAATATTCCCTTTGTGAATCCAAGGAAGGATTGTTGACCATTAAAAGGACCCGTTCCGATTTGGTGGAATCCGGTGTCGAAACGTTGAAAAACATGATTTTTGACATTACCGGCGAAGAAGTTATTACGTTTCATACCGATCTCAGCACACGCACGGGTGAACGGGTGATGGTTTTCCGTTTGGCAAACAATCTGGAAAAAATGTTTTCTGCGTAAAATCTTGGACAAACCCGGGAGATCTTCAAAAAACTTGATGGTTCGTTGAAGATAAACCGGCTTTTTCAGAAGCGCAAGGGTACGCAATGACCTTTGTGCACGCTGAAAAGGCCGGTTTTTTTAATGAAGCCAACCTCCGTGTTTCAAGCGAAGCAAACTTACAAGGAGGAAGAAAAATGTTTTTACCGGATTTGCTCCAAAATAACCATTTCCCGTGGGGCAGGGAGCATTCCGTTCCGTCGAATGAACGAAGCAGTAAAAACAGCTTGTTTGTTCTGGGAATGGAAGAGGAATTGGAACAGTTTTTGTTCGCAGGTGACAATCCCGTTCAAGGAAAAATGTTCGTTTTGAAGTGTTTCGGTCCCATCATTTTGCATCCTTTCGGCGATGTCATGCGCTCCATTATTTTGGCCGTTTACGGAGAACAAGTAACCGACATTTTTGTCGTCGGGACGGAGAAAGAGCAACATCCAGCTGTTCCAGATAGCTTGTTCTATTGTCTTGACGATGAAGCGATGGCGAAAAAAAGGCAGACGTTGGATTACATGTTTCAATACTGCCGTCCTGAATTTCCTTTCGGAGATCTCATGCAATGGTTGAGCGGTTGCCCCTCGGCCACGGAAAGTGTACGGCAAAGCGTGCGGGCGATCCGCATGCATCCCTTGATTCCGGTCAGTGTTCAAGTCCAGGGCTTTCTTCTAAAAAACGGGCAAATGGCCCCCATTGACTGTTGATCCAGGGTACATGATTCTGGTGCAAAGGATTCCCAGGCTGATTGTGGCAAGGAATAAGGAGGATGGGCATGGGCTCATCATTATTTCTGGCTTTGTTTGCAGGACATGCCTTGATGTTGATCAGTGCCGGATTATTGTTGCATCCGCGGATTTCGAGTGACTATCTTCGCATCCACATCCGGTTGTTTGCGATTCCGCTGGCGGTTTCTGTGGTTGGACTTTTCTTTGCCGAACAACAGGCGGCGTTTGGGTGGTGGCGTTCCGATCGTCTCGGTTGGCTCATGTCCTGTTATATCTTGCTGCTAGGGTGGCTGGTCCAGCGTTTTAGTTTCCGCTTTTTCCAGGGTGATCGATCCTGGCGGAAGGTTTTTACACTGTTGACGCTGACGGTCAGTGTGGCTTCCGTGACATGGTTCGGGGATGACATGCGCTGGATCGTTTTATGTTGGGGACTGTCGTTGTTCAGTTTTGTGGCACTGGTGATGCAAAAAAAGGAATGGGAACCGGCCAAACGGCTGTCCTGGCTGATGGCCAAGATGTTCGCGGCAAGTTGGTTCTCGCTGTTCGTTTCTGTCATATGGCTATGGAATGCTACAGGAGAATGGCGACTTTCCTTAGTCTTTTCGACGGAAAACTTGTCTATTCTTGCAGGCGAGACAATCTTTGCGGTGAACGTGTTGCTCTTTCTGGCTGCCATTATTCCGGCAGGACAGTGGCCTTTTCACCGCTGGTTGTTGGCGTCGGCGGTGATACCGACTCCGATTTCAGCCGTCATGCATGCCGGTCTGGTCAATGCCGGCGCGCTCCTGCTGGCCAGATTTGCGCCGTTGTTTTCCGGCAGCACGGCGCAAACGTTGCTGTTGTTATTTGCACTCGTCTCCGTGTTGATCGGCACGGGAATCCTCACGGTTCATGTGGATTACAAGCGGCAATTGGTGGCTTCAACGATGGCGCAAATGGGGATGATGTTTGTCCAATGCGCTTTGGGGGCATACGGGTTGGCCGTCCTGCATCTGATGCTGCACGGTTGGTTTAAGGCTTTCCTCTTTCTGCAATCCGGTTCAGTGGTGCCGCGGACAAAACCGATCATGGATGCGCCGGCGACATCGGCAAAAGGCTGGCTGTTGGCCGGCGTGGCCTTAGGGGGTGTGTTAGGCTGGGGATATTGGATGCTCGATCCCCACGAGAACGCGAGACTGTTGAGAGCCTTACTTCTTGGCTGGTCGCTGGCGTTTGCGTGGGGGCAGATGATCGTTTTTCGTAACGGACGTTGGGCGGGATTTACGTTGCTGGCGGGATTGGCGATGCTTTCCGAAACGTTTCACAGCGGTTTGATGCGTTTTTTGGGGCTGGCTCTGCCGCAGAAACACGGCGTGACGGCGTTCCACGAAATCGCGGTGGTTCTGTTTTTCATCGTTGGAGGATACGCTGGTCGCTGGATTGCTTCTTTGCGCTCCGATTTTTCGGAGACATTGTACATGCGGCTTGTCCATTGGGGCGAACCGCATCCCGACTTTGTGGAGAGCCTTCCGCGTTATCTCATGGCATATGTGCGGCAAAGGAGGTAAACAAAAATGAGCCCATTAACCCTTTTGCCAGAGCGTACCGAGGAACAACGAGAAAAAACGGCGTCTGAGGAAATCCAAGTTGATAAGCTCGTCGCAAGGGCGAGTGGGGCCATCGCTCCTCTTTGGCCCATTCGCACTTTTATTGCGCGGCATCCGTGGATGAATTTGGAAGCACTGACGTTTGAGGAAGTGGCGTATCGCTTCAAAACCACGCAACATCTCGACCTTTTTCCGTCCATGTCCATGTTGCGTGCGGCTCTGCATCGCGGGGAACTGGATCCAGGGTTTCTGGAAATGCGCTTTCAGCGCTGGCTGGATAAACATGCTCTGGCCATTCCGAGGTCGGAAGCGGAACATTTCTTCCGCCAGATGCTTTGGAACGACAAACTTCCTGCAACGGAAACAGCTTCGGAAAAGGAACGCTTTTTGGCCTGTATCAAAGAAAGTGGAGCGGCATGTTTGAACAATCCTTGGATTGCCATACCGAAAAGCGCACTCCTCCAAGAGCATCATAAAACGCCGTGGCCGCGGATCTTGGATCAGCAAATGATCAAGTGGTGCAAACTGTTTTTGGATGAATCGCAAGCTTTATGGCCCATGCCATACCGGGAAAAGGGGTTTTATCACGCATGGTGGAAGCTCGTGTGCCGCGATCCCCTTTTGCGCCGGGAGCAACGCAAAAGGCTGGAACAGCTGCCTGATGATGCGGAAGAGGCTTTGCAGCTAGTGTTGCGCCATCTGGGCATTCAGCGAGAGGAGATGGAGGGGTACTTAAGGGCGCATCTGCTTTCGTTGCCTGGCTGGGCGGGCATGCTCTTGTGGCGCTCGCAAACAGCCGGCCTGGACCACAAATTGCTGATTGATTATTTGGCCATTCGTTTGTCGCTGGAATGGGCGCTGGTTGCCCCGTATTTGCCGGTGTCCCAAGGACGAGATGACGCCGCGGAGACACTCCTTCCGACGCTTGCGGCATGGATGAAATGGGGGGGATGGACAACTGAGAAATGGCTGCAGCTGCCTCCGGCACAACAGCGTATCCGCCTGTCGCTGGCCGAGCGGTTTGACAAAGTGGTCAGGCAACAACTATGGCTGGAAGCTTGGGAAGATACCCAGGAAGCAAAATTAAAGAATCGTTTGACCCACCGTTATGAAGCCGGCAGGTCACAAAAGTTGGCGGCCCAGCTGTTGTTTTGCATCGATGTTCGTTCGGAACCGTTTCGCCGGCATTTGGAGCGTGAAGGGCCTTTTGAAACGTTCGGATGCGCCGGTTTTTTTGGACTGCCTGTACAAACGCGGCAATTGGGCAACGGTGAAGCACATGCTTCCTGTCCGCCGATTGTCAAACCGCAACATGAGATCCGTGAATGCGCGCCGACGCCGGAGATTCAGGCGTATCTCCGTCGCCATCATACCCTGCTGATGATGCAACAGACGTTCAAAAAAATGAAACAACAGCTGTTGCCGAGCCTATTGCTGCCGGAAATGAGCGGACTGTTTCTGGGGCTGGCAATGTTGGCCAGAACCTTTTTGCCCGACTGGGCGCCACGCTTTCTTCTCCATCAGCGGCAACGGTTTTTACGCAAACCGGAAACCCGTCTGACACTTCATCGCGACGGTTCTGGCGAAAATGGCCAATTGCCGGTGGGATTTTCCCTGGAGGAAAAAATCGGTTATGCGAGCGATTTGTTGAGAAGTATCGGATTGACCGCTTCCTTTGCGCCACTTGTGGTCGTGTGCGGACATGGCAGCGAAACGACCAACAATCCGTACGCATCCGCACTGGATTGCGGCGCTTGCGGAGGAGCGGCCGGCGGATTGAACGCACGCCTGTTGGCGGAGCTGTGCAACTCAAAAGAAGTCCGGGAGGGTCTTACTAAGGAGGGCATTGTCATTCCGGAAGATACGGTTTTTGTAGCGGCGGAGCACAATACGACAGTGAACCAACTTCGCTGGCTGCACGTGCCGGCCCTTTCTGAACCCGCGCAAAAGGCGTTGGTTTTATTGCAGGAGAAACTCCGGGAAGTAAGCCGCAAGGTTAATCTGGAACAGATGTCGAAGTTGCCCGGTGTCCGCAACCGGGTGCACGATCCTTTCGCTGAAGCTTGCCGTCGAGCCGTCGATTGGAGTGAAATCCGGCCGGAATGGGGATTGGCGGGGAATATGGCCATGGTCATCGGACAGCGCCGGCTGACAAAGGACTGCCATTTGGAAGGAAAGGTGTTCTTGCACAGTTACGACTGGCGCCAGGATCCGGACGGCGAATCGTTGGCCCAGATTGTTGCCGGCCCGGTAACGGTGGCGCAATGGATCAACTTGCAATATTACGCATCCACGGTTGCCCCGCATTATTACGGCAGTGGCGACAAAACGACACAGACCGTGACGGCGGGCATCGGAGTCATGCAAGGGAACGCCAGCGATTTGCTTTCCGGATTGCCGTGGCAGTCGGTCGTGGCATTGGATCAGGAGGCGTTTCATTCCCCTCTCCGGTTGCTTGTCATCGTAGAAGCGCCACAGCATTACATCGCACGGTTATTGGAGCAAGATCGGCATTTTCGCAGAAAGGTAAAAAACGGTTGGCTACGCCTTGTATCCATTGAACCTGAACACGGGAAATGGATCCGATGGGAGCCAGAAGATATTTCGGAATCATATCATTAATGGCGTTGTCACATTCAACCTGATTTTCCCACGTTTTTGGGGAAAATCTTTTTTTTTTATCACTTGAATACCCCTCAAATCCTTTGTTCTATGAAATCAAAAGGAGGTTAAATTGAAAATGTTGACGCTTCACATCCTGCTGGTGCCTCTGATCGGTTTACCGATGTTGGGATTGCTTCGAAAGAAACTTTACCGGGATGCTGCGGTTTTTGGGGCTGTATCTATGATCGGTACGGATTATGGGTTGGTATCGTGAATCATCGTCCTTTTATTATTACGATCTTTATTGAGAGTATCTTTGATACTTTCGATGCGGGATGAACAATGGAAAAAAGCTTGCAGGCCATCTGACTCTTCGTACTTGGCCTACAAGCCGGGTGTAGCATTGCGATGATAGATTTTCTCAGTGGAGCTATGGGACCGCCACGGCAGGATAAGGCAAAAACATGGCCTCAATGGCGGATCAGGTAGTCAAAAGCCCCCAGAGCTGCTGTCGCTCCGCTGCCCATAGAAATGATAATCTGCTTGTAGGCGGAATCCGTGCAGTCACCGGCGGCAAAAACACCGGGAACATTCGTCGCGCCATACTTGTCGACAAGAATTTCCCCGAAACGGTTCCGTTCAACCGTGCCTGCCAGCCATTCGGTGTTCGGTACGAGTCCGATTTGGACGAAAACGCCGTCCACTTTCAGCTCTTTTTCTACACCGCTGTCCCGTTCAACATATGTGAGGCCCTGGACACGTTCCGTTCCGTTGATCGACTTCGTCTCAACGTTTTTCAGCACCGTGACATTATCCAGGCTATACAACCGTTCCTGCAGGATGGCGTCCGCCTTCAACTCCGGCAAAAATTCAAGCAAGGTCACATGACGGGCAATACCTGCCAGATCGATGGCCGCTTCAACACCAGAGTTTCCTCCGCCGATTACGGCCACATCCTTGCCTTCAAAGAGGGGACCGTCGCAATGGGGACAATACGCCACCCCTTTGTTTTTCAATTCTTGTTCACCTGGTACACCAAGCTCTCTCCAGCGGGCGCCGGTGCAGATGATTACCGTCTTGCTTTTCAGTACCGCCCCGTTTTCCAATTCGACTTCGATGAGTTCTTTCTTTTCCAAACGTTTGGCACGGTATGGCTGGATAATGTCGATGTTATAATTTCTGACATGCTCTTCAAGACCGGCAGCCAATTTGGGTCCTTCGGTTTGTTTGACACTGATGAAATTTTCAATAGTCAATGTATCCAGGATCTGCCCTCCGAACCGCTCGGCTACAATGCCCGTGCGTATTCCTTTGCGGGCGGCATAAATGGCGGCGCTGGCTCCCGCCGGGCCCCCTCCTATCACCAGTACATCGAACGGATCTTTGTTGCTCAGTTCAGTCGGATCCGCTTCGCTGCCCAATTTGGACAAAATATCCTCCAGAGACATCCTGCCGCTGCCAAAGGGTTTCCCATTCAAAAACACGGTTGGAACCGCCATTACATTTTTGCTTTCCACTTCTTCCTTGAAAGCAGCGCCATCAATCATGGTGTGGGAAATATTAGGATTGAGGATGCTCATCAGATTAAGGGCCTGAACCACATCCGGGCAGTTGTGGCAACTTAAGCTGACATAAGTTTCAAAGCGGTATTCGTCTTTAATGTTTTTGATCCGTTCAATAATGGATTGATCCACTTTTGGCGGTCTGCCGCTCACTTGCAGAAGCGCCAGGATGAACGAGCTGAATTCGTGTCCCAAAGGCAAACCGGCAAAGACAACACCCGTCTCTTCACCGGGTCGATTGACGCTGAAGCTGGGGATTCTGTCCAGCTGTGTACGGTCAACTTTGATTTTGGGAGACATTTCCGTCAGTTCTTGAACGAGGTCAAGCATTTTGCGGGAAAGGTCGTCGTCCCCCGCTGACACTTTCAAAACAACTTCCCCTTCAAGAAGGTCAAGGTATTGTTTTAATTGTGTTTTCGTCTCTTGATCAAGCACCATGTCCCGTTCCCCCAAGTCAATTGGAAGTTTTACAAAACAGCCTTTCCTGAAGGGCGGCACCCTTCAGGAAAGGCTTGACTGGGTTTTTACAAAAACGATCCTTGGATTTTGCCCACAAGGATCCTTAGATTTTGCCCACAAGATCGATGCTGGGCTTTAATGTTTCTTCTCCTTCTTTCCATTTGGCCGGGCAAACTTCGCCAGGGTTGTTGCGTACGTATTGGGCAGCCTTGATTTTGTTGATCAAGATGCTGGCATCACGGCCGATACCACCGGCATTGATTTCAACGAACTGAATAATGCCGTCGGGATCGATAATAAACGTGCCTCTCTGGGCGAGGCCTTCTTTTTCATCCAAAACCTCAAAATTGCGGGAAAGGGTGTGGCTCGGATCACCAATCATCGGATAAGTGATTTTCCTGATCGTTTCAGAGCTGTCATGCCACGCCTTGTGGGTGAAATGCGTGTCCGTCGAGACGGAATAAACTTCTACACCCAGCGCTTTCAGCTCCTCGTAATGGTTTTGCAGATCTTCAAGTTCAGTGGGGCAAACAAAGGTAAAATCTGCCGGATAGAAACAAATGACGCTCCATTTGCCTTTCAGATCCTGTTCGGTCACGTCAATGAACTGCCCGTTGTGATAAGCCTTTGCTTTAAATGGTTTTACTTCAGTGCCAACCAATGACATGGTTATTCCTCCTCCTTTTTTTTTGCGTATCCTCTGCCCCGGCACAAAGATATGTAAGCTGGCTGCCGAGGCAGGCTGAATAGAATTATTTTAATGACATAATTATTATTATATATTATGGCCGGCATTGTCAACTCTTATGCTCAACTTAAAAAGCGCAGAATGGTGAACCTTGCCTCTTCTTGCAAATCGGGCTAGAGAGTAATGGCACGCCTTCCGTTAGGATTCCATTACATGAATGTCTACATGAATGTCGAAAAGTTTTCCCCTTTCCATGACAACTGGCCGGCCACTTTGTCGAAATCGGTTGCCGGTTCCTGGCAGGCGAAATTTTTGCACAGGTAAACGGTCGGCTTTCCGCCGATGCTTCGGTGAGTCGGTATATACGGGGCAAGGCGCCGCCAAAGTGCTTCATCCACCGTTTCATCATGATAAATGAGCACCGCTTCGGGAAGAAACAAGGGCTGCAATTTCCTGCCGATCACGGGCAACCCGGATTCGTCCCTGGGTCCTGTAAAAACGATTTCCTTGGTTTCCTGCAGGTAGAAATAGGCATAGTCATCGGCGTAGGCGGGAAAGGCGCCTGGCAAACGGTCATATAAATGTGATCGATGTCGGGACGCTCCTCCCGGTCCACCTTGACCGGCACGAAATGCCGGTTCAGGATGCCGGCCACTTCCGGATCCTCAAACGACTCCCTTTCCATCACATGGCACCAGTGGCAGGTGGAATAGCCGATGGAGAGAAAAATCGGCTTGTCTTCCTCTTTGGCTTTCGTAAAGGCTTCATTACCCCACGGATACCAATCAACGGGGTTGTACGCGTGCTGAAGCAGGTAGGGTGATTTTTCGTTCGCCAGACGGTTTGGTTTTTTTCCCGGTTGGGTCGTCAAAAGGAAGCCTCCTTCATTCCTCATCTAGACTTGTACCGATTCACTGTTAGTATATGCTTGCATTTTCCGGCATACTCCGTCGCAAGCGGCAACGAGTTTTCTGAAAACCTGCGGTGTTCATCAAAGGGCACGGCACGGCGATACATCCCATCCATTCAGTTCTGATATAGTAATGGGGAAATGGGGAGAAAAATGAGGAATTGACGGCAAAAGACTCCATTCAAGGGCATGTTTTTCAGTCAAGCGGAAACTGCAGCGGATTCCACTCGCGCAATTCCAAGGTGCGCGCGCCTTCGGCGACGACCGGGTCGGCTTCGGCGAGCCGCTTCGCCTCTTCGAACGAATCGGCGCGGTAGATGACCATGCCGCCCTTTCCGTCTGTGAAAGGCCCGGCCATGAGGACCTTGTTTTCCTTGTACAGCCGGTTCACGTACTCCAGGTGGGCCGGACGCACTTTGGCGTTCAAGTCGGCATCGATGATGGTCAAAAGCGCGACATAATACATGTTCGGATCAGTTCCTTTCCTGATGAGTGGGCGGACCTGCCGCCGCTGTGATGATCTGCTGCCAGCATTGTACAACATTGGCCGCCCGGTGAACAGCGGCTTGGAGGGGTGGCTTGGAGGAGTATCTCCGGCGGTTCGAGCGGTTTTCCGGAAGCAGTGCCGCAATCGGAACAAATGCTGGTCCGGAGTCTTCACGGAACTGTTTTTCGAAAAACGGCTCACCAGATTCGCAGAGTGGTTGGTTTTAAGTGTCAATAGATTGGATGGTCAATCAGTTCAATTGAACCCTAAAACTGGCCATTGGAGAAAATAGCGGATAGGGATTGTGGTCAGGCAAATCAACAAACGGGCTTGGCAACAGCAAGTAATTTAAAATTTGCTTGCTTTTATTTGTCGGTTTTATTTTTGCAGTAAATGTGACTTCTTCACCTGGTTTAAGTTCACTATATAAATAAGGAGCATCGTTAAAGGGTATCTGTTTCCAATCTAATAAAGCCACAAGAAAGAAATCCATCCTTTCCATTTCTTTGTTTCCGATTGTTACATGATGTTCTAAAACTCCATTTTCAGGTACCGTTCCTTTAAACCATGATTTATATTTATCATCTGATTGACTCAAGAAAACGCCATGTATTCGTCCTGGATTAATTGAAGGCCCAAGTTTCTGGGGATCGATTGGGGACAATTCTTGTGATTGCTTCTCATTCAATAAATTCACTCGAACGTAGAAGGGTTGGATGAATTCAAAAGCGCCATTAACGTTGTCAGGAGCTGAATCAGGGCTTTTGAAAACAATAAAGTTGATGGAATGAAAATCCTCATTAAGATTTTCCAGCGATACTTCAATTGGAACATATTCTTTGGCTTCTGCCGAAAATCGGAAAACGGTATATTCTTTTCCATCTACTTTGAATGGGATTTGTTGACCACGATCAAATACGGTTAATAGGAATTCTCCTTGATGGGAGACCATGTTTCCAAATACAATTTTCTTATTGAATTTATTTCCGTTCAATACAAAAGTCCTTTTTGCCTCTATTGTATCATCCGGATTATATAAACCTATTGAAAATCCTTCTGCCCCTTTCGCTATTGGAAGTTGATGATCATCATACGGGCTTGATGTGCTGGAGCAGGATGAAATGAAAACAATCAAGAAAGTTATTAGAAAAAACAGATGTATTTTTCTCATGATTTTCCCCTTTTCATTCATCAAAGATGAGCTTCCAGGAGCGGGTTGGTACAATGGTATGTCCAGAAGGGAAGTAGTAACTCATGTGCGATCATCACGACAGAACGGTTATCACACCATTCCAGGTGCCGCTTCCTTCGCCGCTCACGCCGGTGCAAATATTAAGGCGAGCCAACCGTTTCGTGGTTGAAGTCGTGACCGATGACGGCCTAAAGTTGCATCTTCACCTGCCCAACTCCGGTCGCATGTCCGAACTTCTGGCCTCCGGCGCGCAGGGCTTGGCCCGTCTTCACGGCTTGCCCAGCCGGCGCACCGCCGGGACATTATTGCTTGTACGCCATGAGGGCCGTTGGGTTTCCGTCGATGCACACCTGCCCAACCGCCTGTTTGTCCGCGGTCTGGCCTCCGGCGCCTTGGCTCCGTTTCGCGATTTTACCCGGTGGCGGAGTGAATTTGTTGTTGACGGTGCACGGCTTGATTTTTTGCTGGAGGATTCCGAAGGTGCGCATTGCTTCGTGGAAACCAAATCCTGTAATCTGGTCGAGCACGGGGTGGCACTGTTCCCTGATGCGCCTACCGCGCGTGGCACGCGTCATTTGGAGGTGCTCACCTCGGCGGTGCAGCGGGGCATCCGTGCTGCGGTGGTTTGGTTTGTTCAGCGGGACGACGCGAGCCTCTTGCGTCCCAATATTGGGTCTGATCCCGCCTTTGCTGCTGCCTTGCGCACTGCCGTGGCCAACGGTGTCGAGGCTTACGCCTACCGCTGCCAAGTGACACCGGAAGCCGTTACGGCACTGGAAACCATTCCGGTCATTCCATGATTTGCTATCTGTGAATTTCTATATTTTAAGAGTACTGAAATCTGGAAATTGTTCAAGGTTGTTTTTGTAATTTTTTGTCGATGTTGGCGATTGCCTGCTAACACAATAGCCCTATCGGGATTGTAGTTGCCTAACGGGGTGGAAATAAAGAAGCCGCGCTGCAATTTGTCTTAAACTATCACTTCCCATGGGCTTTAAAAGATGCAACATCTTTTAACTTTAGAGTCGCAGGGACTTTCAAGATATCCCTAAAGTTATTGAATTCATCTGCATTGAGGCACACGTACATTTTTTGGGTAAGAGTATCCAAAATGTAATATTCAACCTTTGTCTCGTCCGGAATTTCATAACTGTTGCTGCTTCCGGGATATGCAGGTTTAAGTTTATACCGTTTTGCTAAAATATATCTATCATCAAATGCCACTTCGACCACTTTGGCTGGTATTATCAAAGGCGGATTGCGTGGATCCCATCCCTCTTTGGGGATAATATCTATTTCATGTGCCGAACTTCTAACCAACTGATACCCACCAGGTAAATCATAAGAGTAATCAGTTGGCCCAGGACCAAAACCAACAACCCCAACGATAAAGAATAATGAAAAGACCAGAGTGAAAAAAGCGCCCACTATAACCAACAGTGACAAAGATAGAGTTTTTACCTTTTTTATTTCAGGTCACCTCTCCATTCTTTCTGTATGGATTCTTTCTGTATGGAAAAAACTTTTACAGAGTGGATGATCAAGGTGAAAAAGACACTTGCCCTGAATAAACTTTTTTCAATTTTTTCAAAAGTATATTTTTCGGTCATGTGGCGGTATGCATTGACTTTGCTTGCTTTATTTTTTCTGTTAATCACTTTTAAACCGCTGATCAACCAATTCCTCATTGCCCATGTTCCCGATGCTGGAACAAAAGACCTGGACGTGAACTATGTATTGTCCAACTTGCCTTTGTTGTTCTGGGTATCTTTTTTGGCCCTTGTTTTGTGCCTGGTTTTATGTGTGAAGCACCGAAACATCCATTTCTTTTTTACGGCATTGCTGTTCCTGTATTCCGGTTGTTATTTTTTTGTCAGGAACATTTACGAAATATATATCCTGGCCATTGACGGACCTTATCCCCACTATGGGTCGTCGCAACTCGGCATGGCTCATTTGATCATCCTAGCGCTTGCGTTCCTTTCGTTGGTTGCGGAAACGGCATACCTGAAAAGAGTCCATATGCGTGCCGGGTTGAAGTCCGTGCGGTTTATCACATATAGCATCTGGTTCATTGCAACGGTATACTATTTGTATCCATTTATTCATCAATTTATTAATTTCCGGCAATGGTGATTGAAGATGAAAAAAGGGGAAAAATTCGCTGATTCGTTTTATTTATGGGGAACTCCGATTTTTATGTCCCTTTTGTACACCTTTTTGATATATGGCAATGTATTTCCTCCTGAAATTAATTTTAACAAGTTTTCCGGTTTTTATTTGGGTTGCTTCGTTTGGTTTATCTGTGGTTTAGTTTTGGACATTCGTATTAAAAGGAAAGGCCTTACCATCCGTGAAATTGTTAAAAAGATACTAGACAATCATTGATTTTCTGTTAATCGCGCAGTTACCCGATTTTTGAGACAAGGCCCGAATTCACCCTGTACACTTCATGACACAAGGTTTCAATATCCGTTTTATGATGGGAAGTGATTTTAGTATGGTCGCGCCCCGTTCGTTTTCTTGTCTTACGATGCGGTAAAGATTTTCGACAGCTTCTTCGTCCAATCCGTTGGTGGCTTCATCCAGCAAAATCAAGTCCGGTGCTTCCATGATGGCCTGGGCAATGGCCAGTTTCTGTTTCATGCCCAGCGAATAGGCTTTTACCCGTGCGATGGTCTTCCGGATTCAGTCCCACACGCTGAATGGCTGACTTGATCTGCTCGTCGTTGATTTTCCCTTGAATATCGGCCAGGAATTTCAAATTGTCGAATCCGGAATACTGCTCCAGGAATCCGGGTTTTTCAAAAACCACACTGGTATTCTTCGGGAAGGAGATCTCTTTATGTAACCTTTTTCCAAAAACGGATACTTCCCCTGAAGAAGGCTTTTCGCAGAAATTAAGATGCCTAAAATCGACAGCAGAACAGTGGACGGGATCAATTTGAACATGTCTTTTTGCAAAAGACGGTATTCTGAACTTCAATAAACAAAAATTTTCTGAGGTAATACGAAAAGCGGCTCATTCGAATGATCTGATAATGCAGATTGCCGGTGGTTCTTTCCCTGTAAATCGCATCAACGATCGGCAGGGCGATGAGCAGCGGAAAGATAAAGTAGTAAAACGACGAAAAAGTCCTTGTCATGCCTGCCCACACATTCCCAATGACAATGATGAGCAACGTACAAAGGCTTTTGTAAGTGATTTTATTTTTGAACAGTCTCCTGAATTCAATGATCATTGTGCACCCCGTCGTTCATGCGTTTGTTTCTCCAATTTGTCATCCTATGATTGCGATTGTTTTTCAATATGTACCAGGCATCTGAAAACAATCATCACCGCCTTAAATATGCCGTATCCGAAAATGACGCCGCAAAAATTGAAGATGACATCGTTGATATCTACATAGCGAAAAGTAAATCCAACGATGAGTGCGATGGCCAATTGAAGCATTTCTAAAAGAACGCCTAACAAAACTCCAAGTATGGAGATTTTCTTCCAATTCACTTTGGCAATAAAAGGAAGTCCGAAACCGAATGGCATCGTGAGTAAAATATTGAGCAATGATGTTTTTACCGCAAATGCATGGGGATGAAAGGGGATAAAATTAGCATCCCTCCATACGTTTTGGCCGATTTCCCGTTTTGTATCTTCGCTTAAAATGATTGGGAATTGGGTATAATCCAAAACTTTGCAGAGATAAACATAGAAAATCGAAAAGAAAAACAGATAAGTGACCGATTTCTTACATTTGAATTTAAGAATTAGCACCAGGAATCCCCATAATAAAACCGCTCCAATCAAGGTATATCCGTCAAAATCAATAAGCATGCCGGGTGCCTCCGTATTTAACGTAGCAGGGTGTCTAAATCGACGTCTTGAATATTAATTTTTATCAAGCGAATCTTTAACCGGCATGAAAAATTTTATAAATTTGACTTTGGCTCTGATCATTAATTATAAAGAGTATTTAAAGGTGTATATTTTTCAAGAGTATGTTTTGTAACTTTTTGTCGATTATTGGTGGTTATCTTGACAAATCGGTTAACATTCTGTGAACATTCCCGATGATCGGGATTTTCTGGAGAAACCGTTCGCAAGGATGTTTTCATACAAGACTTGGGGAAACAATCGCGATGCACCGAGGCAGGATACAATATATCCTTACTAAACTAAAAGCGGAACACCCTGATTGATGGCGGTCATCATCTATGCCCCTGCATGAAATCTTCCAGTCAGATATCCCCCTCATTGCTCACAACTTCTACATAATCACATTCTAAGATATTTTTGAAAAGGATCTTTACGAAGAAGTTGGGGGTATACCTTGATGTACGGAAGGAAGATCAGGACCGCACTCATCACCGGTGCCATCGCCCTTTTGTTGACGGGATGCGTCAACGCGGGCGGACATACGATGCACGGGATGGATCACGCAAACAAGACGACGGATCAAAAGCAGGAACAAGTGCCGGACCAAACCGGCACAACCACAAAAACGGCCGTGTTGACCGGCAAAGAGTTTACCTTGACGGCAAAAGTCAGCCAACAAGAGCTGGCGCCGGGGGTTACGCTTCCCGTCTGGACGTTCAACAACTCTGTCCCTGGTCCGGTAATCCGGGTCAAGCAAGGAGAGACCGTCAAAATCACCTTGAGAAATGAACTGCCCGAACCGGTCTCCATCCACTGGCACGGTTATCCGGTTCCGAATGCGATGGATGGCGTTCCGGGTGTCACGCAAAACGCGGTTCAACCGGGGCAATCTTTCACATATGAATTCAAAGCCACCGTGCCCGGAACGTACTGGTATCATTCGCATCAAGACAGCGTCAATCAACTCGACCGCGGCCTGTACGGGGCATTGATCGTGGAACCCAAAGACGGACCCGGGGTTGATCGCGATTACACGCTGGTTTTGGACGAGTGGATGAGCGCCGGCATCCACATGTCCGGCGGCAACATGCCAGCATCGCATATGTCCGGTATGGACCATGACCATATGCATATGAGCGGCTCCGATAACGGCAAATCAACCGGCCATGGTCAAACGAACTCGGATCACGGCGGACATGACATGAATATGTACGATTTGTTCACGATCAACGGGAAATCCGGTTCGCTCGTGGAGAAACTGCCCGTCAGACACGGGGAAAAAGTTCGCATCCGGCTCATCAACGCAGGCTTCCTGACGCATCACATTCACCTGCACGGGCATGAATTTAAAATCACGGCTGTCGACGGCCAGCCGCTGAACAACCCGGGCGTACTCAAAGACAATGTTGTCGCCATCGCCCCCGGAGAACGCTATGATATTGAATTCGAAGCCAACAATCCCGGCCAATGGTTCATTGAAGATCACGGGGACAAGGAAGCCGTCAAAGGGATGAAGGCCGTTATCGCCTATGAAGGATCTGCCGGTGGGGCGGATCAGCCGAACGAAAAGGCGCAGTTGGCGGCGGTGGACCTCAGCAGTTACGGACAGGCCGGAAAGATGAACTTTACGCTGGATCAAAAGTACACGCTGGAATACACGATGAATTTGGACACGGAAACCAAGAACGGCGCAACAGTCTACACTATCAACGGAAAAGTGTTTCCGAACACCGAACCGCTTACAGTCAAGAAAGGGAACACCGTCAAGGTGCGTCTCGTCAACCGTTCCAAGACCGACGATCATCCGATGCACCTGCACGGGCACTTCTTTCAAATACTAAGCAAGAACGGCAAACCGCTGAAAGGGGCTCCGCTCATCAAGGATACGTTGAATCTGAAACCGGGAGAAGAATACGTCGTTGCTTTCCAAGCAAACAACAAGGGCGATTGGATGTTCCACTGCCACGATCTGCACCATGCCTCCGCCGGCATGGTGACGGAATTGAAATATACGGATTACAAAACCGATTTTGTTCCGGATCCAGGGGCCGGGAACAAACCGGAATAATCATCTGCGCATGACGGGAAACGGCAGGGCCGCCATTTCCCGTTTATGTTTGGATGACACCATTCGTCTCATTATAATTACGGTAAAGGCCATGCGAAGGGTGAATGTTGATGAAAACCATCCTCATGGTGGATGATGAAGACAAAATCCGGGACGTGGTTGTTTCTTATCTCCGGAAGCACGGATTTCGCACGCTGGAAGCCGGAACAGGAACAGAAGCGCTGCAAACCATCCGCCGGGACCGGGTCGACCTGGTCATCCTCGATTTGATGCTGCCTGACCTCCCAGGGGAAGAAGTGTGTGAGAAAATCCGTCAAGAGTCGTCGGTTCCTATTCTCATGCTTACAGCGAAGGTGGACAAAGCCTCGCGGATTCGCGGGCTGACCATTGGGGCCGACGATTACGTGATAAAACCCTTTGATCCCCTCGAAGTGGTGGCCAGAGTCAGGGCGATTCTCCGCCGGAGCGACGATCATGACCTGCTTGCCGATCGCATTTCCTTCAACAATGGGGAGTTGGTGATCGATTCGGTCCATCATGCTGTGTTTCTTCGCGGCCGGCCTGTCAATTTGACCCCCAGCGAATTCAAATTGCTGCTTGTACTGGCCCGGCATCCGCAACGGCATTTTCACCGGGAAGAACTGGTGGAGAAAGTGTTGGGGTTGGATTTCGAGGGGGACGTTCGCGCCATTGACCAACATGTCAAAAACTTGCGCCAGAAAATTGAACCGGATCCGAAACAACCCACGTACATTCAAACCGTATACGGAATCGGTTATCGCTTTACGGGAGGCTCCCGATGAAATTCGGATTGCGCTATCGCTTGTCGCTCGTGTTGCTGAGCGCCGTTGTCGGAACGTTGCTTCTCGCCGGGATCAGCCTGATGGCAGAAACCCATTACCATTTTCATCTTTATCAAGAACAATATGGGATGGATCACAATCTGCAAGGGCTTACTTTTCATCTGGAACAAGCCTTGCTTCAATCCATGATGTGGACGCTCCTCGGTGCGTTTGTTCTCGCTGCCGTCATCAGCTTGTATCTGGCGAAACGCCTATCCGCCCCTCTGATAGAAATGAAACAGGCGGCGGAAAAAATCACGCGTGGGGATTTATCTGTACGCATACATGTTCCTGGAAGCGATGAACTCTCCGAACTGGGGAGAGCACTAAACCACCTTGCGGAGCAATTGCAGCAACAAGAGCGGCTTCGCGTCACCATGACGCAGGATATCGCCCATGATTTGCGGACGCCGCTGGCCACATTAAAGAGTCATATGCAGGCCATGCTGGATCAAATCTGGGAACCGACACCCGCACGGCTGCGTTCCTGTTATGAAGAAACTGAACGTCTCATCACGTTGGTTGCCGACTTGGAGCAATTGACGGAAATGGACTCTCCCCATTTCCGCCTTCACCGGAAACCGGAAAACCTTGCGGCGCTCATCGAACAAAGCGTCCGCATTGTATCGGCAGCTTTCCTGGAAAAGGGCGTCCGGCTTGCGGTGCAACCGCACCCTGCCCTCTGTTTGAACGTGGATCGGGATCGGTTGATTCAGATTCTGGTCAATGTCTTAAGCAATTCCCTCAAATTTACTCCCGAAGGCGGGAAGGTCGAAATACGGGTAGAGGATGAGAACGGTTCGGTTCTCATCACCGTGCAAGACACGGGGCCGGGCATCGCGCCGGAGGATTTGCCCTATGTTTTTGAACGGTTTTATCGCGCGGACAAGTCGCGGAACAGGAAGTCCGGGGGTGGCGGCATTGGGCTTACAATTGTCAAAAAGCTGGTGGAAGCACATGGTGGAAAGGTATGGATCGAAAGCGACAATGGCACAATAGTGAGCATACGTTTGCCGAAGGAATGACGCCGATACCAAAAGAGACGCCCCGCCCGCATCTTGCACGTTTTCAAGAAAAGTTGACGCGACAAGTCTGGAATCTGCGGCAATGTGACATCGAGCCTTTCTGATGTCTCCTTCGTTTCCGATGTCTTTTTCGTTTAAGAAAATCCACTGAGAAAAGGTGTTTCGTATGGGTCAATGTGTCGTGATCGGATCAGGTATCCTTGGCGCGTCCATCGCTTATCATTTGGCAAAAGCGGGGGTTGACGTGACCATCGTAGACCGCCATGATTGCGGACAGGCCACAGATGCAGGGGCAGGGATCATATGCCCCTGGCTTTCCGAGCGACGCAGCCGGTCCTGGCATCGCTTAACCCAAGGCGGGGCCCGCTTTTACCCGAAATTGATCAGAGCTTTGGCCGCCGATGGGCAGACAGATACCGGATTTGCTCAAGTCGGTGCCATTTATCTGCATACGGATGCCACCCGACTGAAAGAAATGGAAGACCGGGCGAAACGACGCCGACGGGAGGCGCCGGAAATGGGAGAAATCGCCCGATTATCTCCGGCAGAGACGCAGGCTTTATTTCCCCCGTTGTCCGAGCGATATGCTTCCCTCCATATCAGCGGTGGCGCACGAGTGGATGGACGGTTGTTGCGCGACGCCCTGATCAATGCGGCCAAGCGATACGGTGCTTCCTATAAACAAGGCGATGCCCGTCTGGTCCATCAAGACCGACGGGTCACCGGTGTGACGATCAATGGGGAACGGATCAGTGGGGAGATGGTGATCTTAGCGGCAGGGGTGTGGGCGAACGATGTGCTCGAATCCCTGGGGGTGAGAATGTCCGTTCGGCCGAAGAAAGGACAGATCGTTCATCTGAAGATGCCTGATGCCGATACCAGCCGATGGCCGGTGGTACGGACGCCTGACGGCCCTTATCTTCTGGCATTCGATGGGGGACGGATCGTGGTCGGGGCCACCCATGAAGATGAGGCAGGTTATGATACCCGTGTTACTGCAGGCGGTATGTGGGAATTATTGAAAAAAGCCTTGGATGTGGCCCCTGGGTTATATTCAAGCACCTGGCTGGAAACCCGGGTTGGCCTACGGCCTTACACTCCCGGTGCGCTTCCGGCCGTTGGCTGGCTTCCGGGCTATGAGGGGCTTGTGGTAGCAAATGGACTAGGAGCGTTCGGTTTAACCGTTGGCCCGTATCTCGGATCCGAAATAGCCAAGTGGGTCCAGGGTCAGCCGACCGAACTTGATTTCAGCGCATATGACCTTTCGAAGGCTTTGGGTTAAACCCCAACAACCATCTTTGACGTTCATGACTTGTTTTCATAAATCACTTCCTTCGTCTCTGGATCAAAGCGGATGAATCCGGTGATCGGTACGTAGCGCCCATTTTCGGCTTTCATCATCCTTAATGAAGTGACACCATACCGGTTTTCTGAAGTATAGGTCACACTGGGCAAAATCGAGCCATCCCAATGATCAAATGTTTCCAAAGCTTGAATGAAGTTGTCCCAAGTCAGCTGTTCACCAGTCCGTTTTAAAGCTTCAACGAAAATTTGTGCCACCGCCCAACCGCTCTGCGTCAAAGAACCAATGAGCTGAGGGGTTTGTCGAAATCGCTCCAAATATTGTTTCATCTCGGGATCATCACTTTGCTCCGGCGAAGGCAATGTAGTGGACGTGATCACCCCTTCCCAAACTTCTTTTCCGGCAATATTGAATTGATTCGGATCAGAACCTCCGGTGCTTGACACCAAAAACGGCAACCCAGTCGCATGAATCTTGTACATTTCTTTGCGGAGGGAAGCAGCCGGCTTGGGAGTGGTAAACATGATGACGGCATCCGGGTCTGATGCAACGATTCATTGTGCTTGGGAACTGAAATCTTGATCGGTTGCCAAAAACGGAATTTCAGCTGCCACTTCCACACCGGGATATTCCGCAACGGCTTTTTTTTGCCCCTTCCAGTCCTTGTTTGCCGAAATCATCGTTTTGGAAGACCAATGTGATCCGTTTCGCACCCAACTGGTTAATGGCGTAATCGACGTAAATCCTGCTTTCGATCATGTAGTTGAACTGGTACCCAAAGAAATTCCGTATCGGGGGCTCCACAAACATGTTGGCGCCCGTTCCGAGCCCAACGACCGGAATCCCCTTTTCCTCAAGATATGGTTTCATCGCATTCACATTTGCGGTGCCTATCGGATAAAGAATCGCAAACACTTTTTCTTCTTCGACCAGCCGTTTCGCGCCTTTTACCGTCTCGGATGGTTGATATCGATCATCATGCGCGATCAATGTCAATTTTCTTCCAAACACACCGCCATTTTCGTTCACAACATCAAAATAGGCCTGAATGCCCTGGCGCACTTTGTCATATTCGGCCGTTGCGCCTGTCTGCGGTCCCAAATGCCCGACTAAAATTTCCGTATCCGTAACGCCTTGAGCAAGCGACGGGGATTCGCCATCGCCGGAAGTGGAACCGGCAGGCTGGGTATCGCCGCATGCCGTCAAGGCGACAAGCAGAACACAGATGAAAAGAATGCCGATATAGGAAAATCTGTTTCGGAACATGGTTCATCCCTCATCATTCCTAGAAATTAAAGAGATTGCTGACGGTCGCGTATCGTGTTACCCGGCTCTGTTCCGTTCCTTTTCCCTCAGGATACTTCCCGCTCGGCGTTTTCGGCAATTCTGTTGCGAATTCAATTTCTCTCGGGTATTGATGTCTTGAAAGCCGGCTTTTCACAAATTGACTCAGTTCATCCGCCAATTCATCCGAAGGCGCATACTGAGGATGAAGGATCACATATGCTTTGACGATCTCGCCCTTTTCTTCATCCGGTTTCCCGATCACGGCCGCTTCGGCCACGGCCGGATGTTCGAGCAAGCAGCTCTCGACCTCAAACGGCCCAATCCGGTATCCCGCGCTTGAAATAATGTCATCCGAGCGGCCCCGAAACCAAAAGTAACCGTCTTCATCGCGATAGGCGAGATCCCCTGTCAGCAACCATTTTCCTCTCATCTTTTCCGCGGTTTTGTCCGGATCTTTCCAATATCCCAAGAAACCGGAGGCGAAACCGCTCGTATCAACCGCTATTTCACCCACTTCACCGTCAGGAACCGGACGTCCTTCCGGATCCAGCAACGCCACATGGAAGCCAGGGGTCGGCAGTCCCATCGAGCCAGGCTTAATGATCATGTCGGTGGCATTGAAATTGTTGACAATCATTCCTGCTTCGGTTGCCCCATAATGGTCGTAAACTTCACGGCCAAAATGCTCTTTAAAGAAACGGACAACCTCCGCATTGAGCGGCTCGCCCGCGCTGGAAAATTTTCGCACATAAAACCGGTACTTCTTTGCCAGTTCCGGCCCGCCAGCCATCATCATTCTGTAAGCGGTCGGCGCGTACGTAAAATTGGTCACTTTGTACTTTTCCATCAACTGATAATACTTTTCGGCATCAAACGGTCCCTTGTATACCACGATGGTTACCCCGAAACTCAATGGATAAAAAATGCAAGCGAAAAGGCCGTACGCCCATCCCGGATCGGCACCGCCCAAAAAGATGTCGTCCGGTTCAAGACCAATCGCAAATTTCATGTATGGGTATGCCGTTATCAAACCTTTGTGGGCTGCTACCGCGCCTTTCGGCAATCCGGTCGTTCCAGATGTATACTGGATGACACATGGATCGTCCATCTTTGTCTGTTCGATTTCAAAATCCGGCGGAGCCGAATGCAACAATTCCCAGAAACTGAGGCCGATGCCGTTGGCGTCATTTGTCAGGATGAGTTGAGCCGGAATGTCCAGCCCCTCAAGTTTTCGAACCTGTTCCTCATTCGTCACAAGGATTTTGCATTCGGCATTGGTTAACCGGTGCCGAATGGCCTCAGGTCCAAAAGCGGTAAACAGGGGTACATAAATCGCGCCCAATTTCCATGTTGCCAGGGCTGTCATGATCAATTCCATGTCTTTTCCCAGCAACGCAGCAACCCGATCTCCTTTTTTTACCCCGAGGGAACGAAATGCATTGGCCATCCTGTCTGAATGTTCTTTGAGTTGCCGGAACGTCCAGACCTCTTGTTTGCCTGTTTGATCTTCCCAATACACGGCAATGCGATGCGGATCATTCGCCCAACGGTCGCAGCATTCATGAGCCATATTCAATTTTTCGTTCCAGTCCCAGTCAAAAAATGGTCGAACGGAATCCCATGAAAACGATTCGGCCAAACTCCGGTAATCCAAAACAGGCTTCACCCCTTGTTTTTTCTGTCGTCAACTCATTCCAGACTCATGTCGTGAAACGTCATCTAAATATTGTTAAAATAATATTTAATTATCAATAATGATAATAATTTAAACATAAGGCGATTGTCAATGATAATTTGATTTATTTATTCATTTTTTATGAGTAATATGATAAATAAATGCGCGATCCATGAGTAAAACTACACGGGTTTGAATAGATTAATAGAATGAAGAACCACCCTACCTTCAGGGTGGTTTGTTTTGTTCTTATTGAACTCTCGCTCTCCTGTAGCACGACAAACATGTTTTAGAGGTGGTAGTAAGCCCATATAGGCATATATATCTGTATCAAAAGGTTATGCCAACTGAATCAGAAAGGTGGATACACATATGTACATTGAGGTCGAGAAGGGAGTTCGCATTTTCGTGCAAGACTTAAACCCCGGCATGGGAAGCCGTCCGGTGGTGTTTGCCCATGGCTGGCCTTTAAATCATAAAATGTTTGAATACCAGTACAACGTGCTGCCCCGGTATGGGTTTCGTTGCCTCGGCATTGATCAACGCGGGTTCGGACAGTCAGACAAGCCTTGGCACGGCTATTCGTACGATCGTCTTGCTGACGATCTGCATGCTGTGCTCGAAGCGTTGCAACTGGAGGATACAGCCTTGGTCGGATTTTCGATCGGCGGGGCGATCGCCATCCGATATATGGCGCGTCATGGTGGGCACCGGATCGGAAGGCTCGCGTTGGTGGATGCGGCTGCCCCCGTTTTTACGAAACGGCCAGATTATCCGTACGGGCTTCCGGTGGAGCAAGTGAATGATTTGATCCGTCAAACCTATCAAGATCGTCCACAAATGCTGACCGGTTTAGGCAGAATATTCTTTAACCGGAACGTTGGCACTGACCTCTTGGACTGGTTCCACAATCTCGGTCTCGAAGGCTCTTCCCACGCCACGATACAATGCCTGGTCTCGCTGAGGGATGAGGACTTGCGGAGCGATCTTGGGCAGATACACGTGCCAACAGCTATTTTTCACGGGGTGCATGACCGTATCGTTCCGTTTCCGAGCGCCCTGGTGTTGCAACGAGAAATTGCGGGATCACACCTATACCCGTTCTACAACAGCGGCCACGGCGTGGTCATTGACGAGATGGATGCATTCAACGCCGCCCTGCTCAGATTTCTTCAGTAAGCCTTTTGCTTACGCACGGCATGGAGGTGTTGGCTCATGCGGTGTACGGGTGGGCCGGCACCCTCTGCACCGGGTGCGGGTGGAAGGAATGGGGGGTGACAGCCGCTGCACAATTGGCGCAGTCGATTGTGGAAGACCGGCACACAGGCCGGGTTATTTTTTGGTACAATGAACTCATATGAAATGCAGAAGCAGAACAATAGATAGATCTTCCATTTTCTTATCGCCAAATGGTGGCCGATTTGGATATGTCCGCAGTTGGAAAACACAAACAGAAAGGAGTTTTTTTGCTATGTCCAAAGCGGCTACAATCAAGCATTCGACTGATGACCAATCCATGAAGCCGCCCATTAAGTGGGCAGGGGGAAAAACACAGCTGATTAAGCAATTTTTTCCCCTTTTCCCGCCTAATATAGATAGCTATGCCGAACCGTTCCTCGGCGGTGGCGCCGTGTTTTTTGCTTTACGGCCTTCCGAGGCATTCCTGATGGATAACAACGAAGAGCTGATCAATTTCTACCTCGTTGTCAGGGATCATCTCGAAGACCTGATGGATGATCTAAAAAAGCACGTAAACACAGAGGAATATTATTATCGTATCAGGGCTTTGGATCCTGCCGAGCTATCTCATGTAGAAAGGGCTTCCAGGTTCCTTTATCTCAATAAAACGGGGTATAACGGTTTATGGCGCGTGAACAGACAGGGAAAGCATAACGTGCCTTACGGCCATTACAAAAATCCGCGCATTTTGGATGAAGACAATTTGAGAAAGGCAAGTGAAATCTTGGCCAATGCTGACATACGCTGTTGCGATTTTGCCTGTGTCCTGGATGTGGCAAAACCAGGCATGTTTATCTACATGGATCCGCCATATCATCCGCTGTCTCAAACAGCCAACTTTACCAGTTATACGGCTGACGCTTTCAATGAAGATGATCAACGGCGTTTGGCAGATGTATGCCGCGAGCTCGACAGAATGGGATGCCTCGTCATGGTAAGCAACTCTGACACACCATTCATACGGGAGCTTTATGACGGTTTCCATATGACCACCGTTTCCGCAAGACGTGCCATCAACTGTAGGGCGGACAGGCGGGGGCCTGTCAATGAATTGGTCATACGCAATTATGGAGGCAATCGCTTTTCAAAAATTTGAGCCGCACATTTTTATAGAAGATAACCTTAGAAAAGGGGCCACCGTTTACCGTGGCCCCGCAATCTTTGTTTGGGTTATCATCGTTTGGGTGATGACCGTCTCATTTGTCGTAAACATAAAACCCTTTGCCTGTTTTGCGTCCCAGTTCCCCTTTTTCCACTTTCTCTTCAAGAAACCGGGGCGGGCGATCTTTCGGATCTTTCGTTTCCGCATATTGTTGTTGCATCACGTAATAGATGACATCGATTCCCGACAGATCCATCAATTGGAAAGGCCCCAAGGGATGGCGCAACGCCTTGGTGACAATCAAATCGATGTCCCGGTAGTCGGCAATGCCCATCTCGTACAATCTCATCGCTTCCTTCTGTAACGCGCCAAGGATGCGGTTGGCGACAAAACCGGAAATCTCCTTCCGCAACAATACGCCGGTCCGGCCAATCCGTTTGCAAAGATCCAGGGTGACCTGTGCCGTTTCTTCAGAGGTCGCGTCGCTCATCACCACTTCTACGCAATCCATGACCAGCGGCGGATAGAAGAAGTGCATGTTGCACACTTTGTCAGGCCGTGAGGTTACATCCGCGATCAAAGAGTTGACGATGGTTGAACTGTTGGTGGCCAGGATAGCGTGGGGAGGCGCAATATCATCCAGCTTTTTGAACACCTCCCGTTTCACATCCAGTTTTTCCACCACCGCTTCGATGACGAAATCCGCATCTTTTGCAGCTTCCGTCAGGTCGGTGGAAAAGCTGAGGCGCGAGAAAGCCGCCTCCTTTTCCGAAGCGGATATTTTTTCCTTCCTCACCCATTCATCCATGATGGTTTCCAGTTTGCGCCGGGCATTCTCCAGCGCTTCTGGCTGGATATCCTGAAGCGCCGTCTCAAACCCTCCGAGGGCGCACAACATCGCGATTTGATGTCCCATGGAACCGCTGCCGACCACACAAATTTTTCGAATGTCGTCCACTTTCATCAGGCATCTTCCCTCCGTCGAGTCGTTCATTCATGCTGATTCCATTTCGTATTTGCATTGGTGAAAGCCGCTCATTCACGAGATTTGAATGTCGCTGTCCCCCCAGTATTTCTTGCGCAGTTCCCTTTTCAAAATTTTTCCGGTTTGCGTACGGGGGATTTGTTCGACAAAATCGACGCTCTTGGGCACTTTGAAAGCAGCCAGTTTTTCTTTGCAGTAAGCGATGATATCCGATTCGCTGATCGCGGCTCCCGGCGCCGGCACGACGACCGCTTTGACCGCTTCTCCCCAGCGTTCATCGGGGACGCCGATCACGGCTACGTCAACCACTCCTTCGATCCGGTGGATCACTTCCTCGATCTCTACCGGATACACATTGACGCCACCGGTGATGATCATATCCTTGGCCCGGTCAACAATGTAGTAATACCCTTCGTCGTCCTGGCGCGCCATATCGCCCACCGTTGCCCATCCGCCGTCCAAGAACGCCTCCGCGGTCTTTTCCGGGTCGTTCCAATAGCCTCTGAACCCGCTCAGACCGCGGGAATAAAGCAAGCCGATTTCTCCCCGCGGCACCTCATTGCCATTTTGGTCAAGAATCTTCAATTCCACATCCGGCATCGGCCGGCCGACGCAGCGTTCCTTGCGGAGTTGATCCTCGTCTCGCAGGCTGGTGGAGACGCCCAGTTCGGTGCTGCCGTAAAACTCGTAAAGTTGACAGTCGGGGAATTGCTTTTTGATGTTGAGTTTCGTTTGTGTGTGCAGCGGGGCTCCGCCCGAAATCAAGGTGCGCAGGGACCCCAGATCATAGCGCTCGAACACCTCTTTCGGCATGCTCAGCAGCCTGTCGTACATGACGGGCACCATCATCATCCAATGAACCCGGTGTTTTTCGATGGCGGCCAATACCTGTTCCGGCACGAATTGCGGCAAAATCACGTATGTGCCGCCGGAGATCAGGGTGGCCAGGAACCAGGCGATGGGAGCAGCATGGTACAGAGGGGTGACCGCCAGTTGGACGTCGCCGGATCGAATCATCCATTCCATGCACACTCCGGCTGCGGTATGATAGTTTTCCATGTACCCCCGGACAGCTCCTTTCGGGCGTCCGGTTGTTCCGGACGTGTAAAGGATCATGTGGAGATCTTCCGGGGTGATTTCGACCTCCGGTTCCCGATCGGCGGCTTCCGCCAAAATCTTTTCATAACTTAAGGTGCCGGGGAACGCTTCATTTCCTGTGACGATAATGTGCTCCAAATCGGGAAGGCCGTCACGAATGGAACGAAGCAGATCCACATACTCCGGATTGGTGATCACTGCCCTTGCCCCGCAATCGCGCAATTGGTAGGCCAGTCCCTCGGCCTTCAAATAGCGGTTGAGAGGGCAAACGATGAAACCGCTTTTTGTAGAAGTGACAAATGATTCCGCAAACTCAAAACAGTTATTCAAAAGCAGGCCGAGACGGTCGCCTTTTTGCATACCAAGTCCGTATAAGGCATGTCCAAGTTGATTGGTTCGCCGCCACATCTCTTTCCATGTGGCAGAGCGGTCTTCGCAGATGATCGCTGGCTGGTCGGCAAATTTGCCGGCATTCATGCGGATGCTGCTGACAAGGTTGTTGGAGTAGGGGGTTTGGGGACGATAGACCTGGTTCATTCGCTTCCTCCTCTTGTTGATTGGGTTCTGCGTTAGTTAAATATGTTTAAACTGAAACGCACCGATTCATGACATTGCCGGAAGATTTCGCGGCACCTTCGTCATGAGAAACCGCTTCCATTTCCATGCAAAAAAACATCGCATCTTCGGAACATGCCTGTTTATCTGAAAACCGGCCCAATGGCGGCGGGGTTCACCCATCATGGTCTTCAACGGCCAACTTCTTGCCGGATCCGGTTGTCTCCCTTTTTTCTTTATTTTTCAGCAACTGGTATTGGCGTTCAGCCTCTTCGATCGCATCCACCAGTTCCTGTTCCAACATTTTCAATTCCTCGATCCGGTTGCGTACTCTCTCCAGATGTTGGCGGGCGTAGCAGATGCCCTGTTCGTACTGGCGTTTTTGTGTCGGATCGATATCGTAAAGTTTCAGAAGCGAAGCGATTTCCTTGAGGGAGAACCCAAGCATTTTTCCTCGCAGAATCATTTTGATGCGTGCCCGGTCACGCCTGGAATAGATGCGGTGGTTTCCCGCGTTTCGCCTTGGACTGATCAGTCCGAGTTCTTCGTAGTAACGGATCGTCCTTGGACTGATGTTGAATTCCTGCACCAAGTCGGACATCATGTATTCCCTTCGGTCGTCGGTTCCAGCCATCAACTCCCCCCTCTCTTAATTATTCAATATAAAGTCAATTTACGTTAATGTCAATTATATTACGTAATATGTATATTGTTCTGCGAGATTTTAGAGTGAAAAGAAGAGGGTGTCCGCCAAGGCGGATAACCTGCCGGAGACACCCTTTGGTTCATGAATCTCTGGTTCATGGATTCGGTTTAAACGGTTTTTCTTCCCACCAGGGATAAAATTCAGGCATGTCGCTGCTGACTTTCATGGTAAAATTGGGTTTCCGCTTCTCCAGGAAGGATGTGACTCCCTCACGGGCGTCCGCTTGCCGTCCGGTCCAATGGATCAGTTTCGATTCGATCCGGTGGGATTCCATCGGGTGGTCGGCACCCAGCATCCGCCACATCAGCTGGCGGGACAGGGCGATGGAGATGGCCGACGTATTCTCGGCCATCTCACTGGCAAGGGCCCTTGCCGTCGGCAACAGTTCCTCCGGCTGGACGACGCGGCTGACCAGCCTGGCAGCCAAGGCTTCCTCGGCCGAAAAGAGGCGTCCGGTATAGATCCATTCAAGCGCCTGGCTGATGCCGACAATGCGTGGCAAAAACCACCCGCTGCACGCTTCGGGGACGATCCCCCGGCGTGCGAAGACAAATCCGAACCGTGCGTTGGATGAGGCGATCCGGATGTCCATGGGCAGCGTCATCGTCACCCCAACTCCCACGGCAGGGCCGTTGATGGCAGCAAGGATAGGCTTTTTTAATTCGAAGATCCGCAGTGACAGCATGCCGCCGCCGTCGCGATGTTCATCGATGGGAGTTTCCCTGGCAAAGGTGCTGCCGCCCTTTTCCAGATCGGCGCCGGCGCAAAAGGCCCTTCCTTCCCCGGTGACGATGACCGCCCGGACCTCATCATTGGCATCCGCTTGATCCAGGGCGTTGATGAGCTCGTTCATCATCGTATGGTTAAAGGCGTTCAGTCGGTCCGGACGGTTCAAGGTGATGGTCATGATCTGATCGGAAACCTGACATCGGATCGTTTCGTACATTCGCATTTCCTCCTTCTTGAAAGTTGTCTGAGATCATCATAATCCATCCGTTCCGAAATTTCTAGAAAAATAAAGAACATTTTCATTTAGTAAAAGAGGATCGCGAACAACGTGCTCAGAACCAGTCCGGCGATGACGGGCAGAAAATTTTTCCGCGCCAAGTCCAGGACGGGGACGCGGGTAAAGCCGGCTACGGCCACCAGGGATGACCATGCGATCAACGTGCCGCCACCGACCCAGATGGCGCCCATTTGCCCAATGGCTGCAAGCGTTGTCGGGTCCATTACCAGGGATTGTCCCAGCGCGCCGGATAAAGCCTCCGTGAGCGGCAAGCCGGAAAATCCAGAACCGTCCAGTCCGGTCAGCATCCCGATAATCAGCAGTCCAAAGGCGCCAAAAAACGGATTTTCAGGGATGAACGTGTGTCCCATCTGCACCAGGGCCGCTGGAATCAGGATGGCTGCGACAAGAGGCACTGCTGGAGTCGGCCAGAAAAACAGGGAGATAAAGTAAGTGACGACTGCCAGTATCCAAAAGGACAAATGACCATTCACCATGATTTTTTCAAATGACCGAATCATCCGTTCATCCGCCCTGAGCCGTTTCAATGCCTGTAAAAGCGCTGTCATCAGGACGATGATGCCTGATTGCGTTTTGGGCAGGTTGAACAAATCCTGACATTTCAGCTATGATTATATACCGTATCAATGATCATGAACCGAATCGCTTTGATATGTCCAAACTTCCGTGTATTTTGCAACACCAAAGAGGGGGCCCGCATGATGAAATGGCGAGTACTGGTCGTGGATGATTCGCCTTTTATGAGGAAACTGATCAGCGACCTGATCGAATCCGATCCTTCCTTGCAGGTCATTGGATTGGCCAAGGACGGTTTTGAAGCGGTCGAAATGGTTCGGCGTCTGAACCCCGATGTGGTGACCTTGGATGTGGAAATGCCAGGAATGAATGGCCTGGAAACGTTAAAGCAGATTCTTCAGACTCATCCCGTTCCAGTACTCATGTTCAGCGCCCAAACCGAAAAAGGCGCGCAAGTGACGATTGAGGCGCTGGAAATTGGGGCCGTCGATTTTATTCACAAGCCGACGGGCATTTTGTCCCTGGAACGCGTGAAAGCGGAGTTATTGCACAAGTTGAAAACCGCCGCACAAGTGAAGGTGCGCCGGCCAACCGCTCAGGCGCTTCAAGCGCCCGCAAGTGACAAGGCACCTGCGACTGGGAGAGGAATCACGCCCGCGCGTGTCATCGCGCGAAAACGGACGTTTGACCATCTGTTTGCGATTGGTACCTCCACAGGGGGGCCAAAAGCGTTACAGACCGTCCTGACGGCGCTGCCGAAAGAGTTCCCCTATCCGATCCTGATTGTCCAGCACATGCCGCCCAAATTCACCCATTCACTTGCCCGCAGACTTGATCACTTGGCGAAGATACCGGTCGTGGAGGCGGTTGACGGGCAATTGATCGAAGGTGGCGTGGCTTACCTGGCGCCTGGCGGATACCACATGGAAGCCATTTTTCGCGAACCCCGCGAATACCGCATCTCCCTGAATCAGGATCTCCCCCGCAACGGTCACCGTCCATCCGTGGATGTGCTGTTTGAATCGGTTTCGCGGCTGCCATACCTGAAACTTCACTATATCCTGATGACGGGCATGGGGAGCGATGGCGCCATGGCCATGCTGGCAGCCAAACAAAAAGGGGCCGCCTCCACGATCGCCGAATCGGAAGAAACCTGTGTCGTCTTCGGGATGCCGAAGGCGGCCATTGCGCTGGGGTGTGTCGATTATGTGGTTCCTTTGGAACAGATTGCAAACAAGATGATCGAGGTGTCCGGATGAATCCCGTTGGGCCACCGTGACACGGCCATTGGGTTCACTCTGTGAGCCAGGTTGTCTTATCCGTTGCGGGGGTTCGCTTTGCCGCAGGCGGAGTGATATCAGGATAGCCGATATAGACGGTTCCAATCAGATGAGCCTCTTCCGGCAGGTTAAAAAAGGCCTTCAGCTTCGGATGGTAGTGTACCTCTCCGGTACGCCAGATGGCCGCCAGGCCGTGGGCATGCACGGCCAGGAGCAGGTTTTGCACGGCGGCCGCCCCTGCCATGATTTCTTCCAACTCGACGACCCGCGGGTTGCTCGTGTCGGGAACCACCGCTACCGTGATCAGGACAGGTGCGCGAAAAGCTTTGGCTTTTTCTTTGGCCAGCTTCTCCTCATCGACCGCCTCGCCTTTTGCTTCCAGCTCCTCTTTTCGGATCGCCGCAAGCACGTCGCCATATCGCTCTCTGGCCTGGCCGGTGAGGACAAAAAACCGCCACGGCTCCGTCCGAAAGTGATTGGGGGCATGCACGGCCGCTTCGAGGCATTTCATGATCACCTCCTTGGGAGGTTCCATCGGCTTGACAACGCCAATGCTCCTGCGGGTGAAAAGCGCGGTCATGACATCCATCTGAATCATCCTTTCCAGTGTCCTTGACGTGATATCCGTTCGACGTTTGATGTCTTACGGGTCTTGCAGGCTTTTTGACGACGTTGAAGGCACATGCACCTCATTCATCCGCCACCTGCCGATGATCCTTTCATGATCGGCCCCTTGTTCATGCCACGTATGCCATTTTCCATCCCGCCTAACATATAATTCATCACACTCGTCATGGATGATCAGGGCATTCAATTGCCCGCCATAGGCACAGCCGCCATCGATGCCAATGACGCGATTGGAACCATAGTAGATGTGATCGGTGTCGTGCAGGCGGCGGGTGCGGGTATGGCCGAAGACCACAATCTCTTCCCCTTGGTAGCGGTGAATAAAGGATTCGCGGATATTGAGGAACTGCTCCTTGCTGGTATGGAGGAGTCCTTTCTCAGGGTCGATTCCCGCGTGGACAAACAGGAATTGATCTCTTTTTTCATACAGCGGACGTGTGGCGAGAAACTGGATCTCTGCCGCAAATTCCCGCTGAATCAATGTCCTGATCTCAGCTTCCTTGCGGCTGTTGTAGCAAATGGTGAACGCGTCAACGGGCGGTATGTCGAGCAAGGACAGAAAACTGTTGATTGTATTTAACCCGCCGACGTCACAATAGTATCGAATATCCTCCAGTCCCTTCAACCAATCGAGGAACAAGGCATCGTGATTTCCTAAAAGTGCAGCGGCGCCTTGCCGCTCCAGGGCGGCGATGCGCTGAAGCACCTTTGCACTGTCCGGGCCGCTGTCCACATAGTCTCCGAGAAACAGGAGTTCTTCCGGTTGCGCCTTGACCTTTTCCAGTAATCGCTGAAGCTGGGCGTTGCAGCCGTGAATGTCCGAGATGGCAATCAGCCGCAAGTTGTCACCTGCCTTTAGTTGCACCTTTTATGGGAATCATGGTTCAGGAAGCGTCCAGATTTATGGTAAATGTTCACCAACGGTTTGCACAAGTGGATGTGATGGCGGGCGGTTTTCCCGCTTGGTTTCATTCATACGAAGATGATCAAAAGGATGTGATGGGATCATGGATTGGTCTGCCTGGCTGCATGGGTTGCACTGGTCCAGCAGCGTCGAACTGATCTACATCCAGCGGCTCGTCTTTTCTGCCTTGCTTGGGGCGATGATTGGCTGGGAACGGGAATATGCCAACAAGCAGGCCGGTTTGCGCACGCATATGCTGGTGACGCTCGGAAGCTGTCTCTTGATGCTGTTGTCGATCTATGGGTTTCAAGAGTGGCTGGATCATCCCAATACCCGTTTTGATCCGGCGCGCCTGGCGGCGCAAGTGATCAACGGGATCGGATTTCTGGCGGCGGGGGCCATTCTGGTGCGGCCCGATCTCGTCGTCTCTGGCCTGACCACGGCAGCGACGGTCTGGATTGCGATGGGCATCGGTCTGGCTGTGGGAGCAGGACAATATCTGATGGCCGTAGTATCGACCATCATCGTCCTGCTCGTGTTAAGAGTGCTTCCCCGGTTCGAATGGGGGAAACGGACAAGAGGCATTTTGATTGTCAAATTAAAAGACAGACCAGGGGCCCTGGATGAAATCGCGAACCGATTGGGGCAATCACTCATCCGGATTCAGCAGGTGGTGGTCGAGGAAGAACGCACCATTGAACTGGTCGTGCAAACCACCCATACCAGAAAGCTGATTCGCTTGATTGAACAACTGAGAGATGTGGATGGGGTCGTGGCGGTGTATTGGGACGGAAACAGAACGTTCGCCAAAGGAGAAGAGGAAGCCGCAGAAGAAAGCTAGACGCCCGCATCCGGTCGCGGGCGTCTTCCCGTCAAAAAGGGGTCTTGCTTGTCATGAAAGGGTTTTGGCCAATTTCTGGATGGCACGTACGGCATCGGGATTTTCAAGCGAGGAAAGATCTCCTGCATCTTTCCCCAAGTAAGCCGCGCGGATGGCGCGTCGCATGATTTTGGCGTTTCTGGTTTTGGGCAAGTCCTCGACGAAATGGATGGTTTTTGGACGCAAGGCTTTCCCCATCCGTTCAGCGATCAGATTGAGGAGCTCCTCGGCCAGCTGCGGACTTGGGGTTTTGCCCGGCTTCAGGACGACGAAGCAGACCGGGACTTCTCCCTTGATTTCGTCGGGGACGCCGATCGTTCCCGCTTCCAGGACGTCCGGATGATCCACCAGGACAGACTCCATTTCGGCAGGCCCCAGCCGCTTTCCGGCCACGTTCAGCGTGTCGTCGGAACGTCCTGTGATATACCAGAATCCTTCTTCATCCCGCATCACCCAGTCGCCGTGCACCCAAGTGTCCTGCCAGCGGCTCCAGTAGGTCTCCTCATAACGTTCCGGTTCCTGCCAGAATCCGTTGGTCATGCCGACCCACGGCTTTCGAATGACCAGTTCTCCCACCTCTTGGCGAACCGGTTTGCCGGCGGTATCATACACCTCTGCATCCATACCGGGCAGCGGCGTGTTGAAACCCACCGGTGCGATCGGCCGCAACAGAACATTGCCTAAAATGCCTCCCGATATCTCGGTGCCGCCCGAATAGTTGAAAATGGGAATGCGTTTCCGGCAGACCTTTTCAAAGAGCCAATGCCACGGTTCGGGATTCCAGGGCTCTCCCGTCGTCCCGATTCCCCGGAGGCTGGATAAATCGTGCTGGTGGGCCAGATGTTCCCCATAGGGCATCAGGGAACGGACCAATGTCGGTGAGATGCCAAGGTGGGTTACGCCGTGGGATTGAACCAGTTTCCAGAGGCGATCCGGGCCCGGGTAGTTGGGGGTTCCCTCGTACAACACCATTGTCGCTCCGTTCAGCAGGGACCCGTAGACCAGAAAAGGCCCCATCATCCAGCCCATATCGGTCACCCAGAAGAGCACCTCTCCCGGCTTCAAGTCCATGCCAAAGCCTGCGTCAAACGCCGCCTTGATTGGAAATCCGCTGTGGGTATGCACCGCTCCCTTGGGCCGGCCGGTGGTTCCTGAGGTGAAGATGATCATGAAGGGATCGCCGCTGTCCATCGGCAGCGCATCCATGTGACGGCAGTTGGTTTCCAGTTCCCGCCACTCCAGATCACGGCCCTGCCGCCAAGGGATCTCTCTTCCGAGACGCCGGACAACCACCACTTTTTGGATGCTGGGTGACATTTCGCAGGCTTTGTCCGCCTCTTCCTTCATCGGAACAATCTTCCCGCGCCGGAAAAAGCCGTCTGCGGTCACCAGCATCTTGGCCTCACAGCCTTGCAGGCGTTTGGCTACAGCGTCGGCTCCATAACCGGAAAATGCGGGAGTGAAAATGGCTCCGATCTTTGCGGCGGCCAGCATCACCACCACCGTTTCCGGGATCATCGGCATGTAAAGAGCGATCCGGTCACCGCGCTGGATTCCCTGTTCGATCAGCCCCTGGGCCACCTGGTTGACCCAGATTGCCAACTCTCGATAGGTGTACTTGCGCACCATGCCGTCCTCGCCCTCCCATACGAGGGCCAGGCGTTGGTGCATCAGAGGGTCTGCCAGCCACTTGTCGAGGGCGTTGTGCGTCACATTCAGCTGGCCGCCGACATACCATTTGGGCCAGGCTGCCCCCCGCGACAGATCCAGTGCCTCTTGATAGGGTTTAAACCAGGAGATGTTCAGCGCTTTTTCCACTTCGCTCCAGAACCAGGCGATGTCCTGGATGGAGGCCTGGAAAAAGGTGTCGTAATCGTCAAAGCCGAGGGCGTTCATCCATTGATATAAGCGGCTGGATCGAATGATTTCCTCGGTTGGATGCCAGACTGCTTTGGTCACCATCTCACCCCTTGTTCAATCTGTCATATTCATGGCACATGTATGACTAGCAATTGACATGCCAACATTTCATTCGGCGTTGTACTTTCGAGAATTTGAACAATAGATATGTTGGAAATGGTACAAATCGTCGGTTCATTATTGTAAAATGGCTATAGCATTTTTGCATATATAGGCATGCATGCCAACTTCCATGGATGCCAATCGCCGGGGTGAAGGGAATGGTTCGCCGCTTGCATGAGATGACGCCGGGCGAGGCTGAACTTCTTTTGCAGCAACTGATTGAAAACGCCTATGACGGCATCTACATCACCGATGCTGAGGGGAGAACCGAGTGGTACAATCAGGCTTTTTTGCGGATCTCGGGTCTTTCCCCAGAGCAGCTGGACAATCATACGGTGCATCAATTGTTGGCCAACGGCTGGATACCTAACTCCTGCGTGATCAAGACCCTGGAGTCGGGGCAATCGGCCAATGAAATCATCAAGTATTACAATGGCTCGGAAGCCCTGGTTACCTCTGTTCCGGTTTACAACGATGACGGCCGGTTGATTCGCGTGATTGCCAACGTCCGCGATCTCTCCGAGCTGAACCGGTTAAGACGGGAGCTGGAGCGGAGCCAGCAAATCCGCGCCATCCAAAGTCAAACATTGGAAAAAGTGACGGTGGCTGGACAGGAAGGGAAGTCCTTTGTGTATCAGAGTGACACGATGGAAAAGATCGTGGATCTGGCGATGCGCATCGCCAATTTCAATACACCGGTGCTGCTTCTGGGGGAGTCGGGTGTCGGCAAGGATGTCCTGGCCCACTTCATCCACCAGCTGAGTGAGCGCAGCCGGACGGGAAGTTTTGTCAAAATCAATTGCGGAGCGATACCGGAAAACCTGCTGGAGTCGGAGCTGTTCGGCTATGAGGCGGGGGCGTTTACAGGAGCTAGGCAAAAGGGGAAGCCTGGCCTGTTTGAGGTCGCTCATCAGGGGACTTTGTTTCTGGACGAGATCGGCGAAATTCCCCTATCCATCCAGGTCAAGCTTTTGGGTGTGCTGCAGGATGGAAAGATACAGCGGGTGGGCGGATTGACACCGATCGACATTGACGCGCGGGTGATTACGGCGACAAATGCCAATTTGCTCCAGTTGGTGCAGGAGCGTCGTTTCCGCAAGGATTTGTATTACCGGATCAATGTCATCTCCATTTCCATCCCCCCTTTGCGCGAACGTCCGGAAGACATTTTGGCGCTGATCCTGTTTTTCCTGAAGGAATTTAACCAGAAATACCATTCCAACAAGACGATGGATGCCCAGCTCATCAAGGCCATGCTGGAGTACTCCTGGCCGGGCAACGTGCGCGAATTGCGCAATACGGTGGAGCGGCTGGTTGTGGTGTCGGAAGGCGACCATATTGGCCTTGACGACTTGCCGGAGCCGATCCAGGAGGAGATTCGCCCCCTTGGCGTACGGGAGGCGCTGGAAGCGATGCCGCAAGGAGCGCCAGATATTCAGATTTCCATGCAACAGTTGCAGCATGCCGAAGGGTTAAGACACATCATGGAACGATTGGAGAAGGAAGTGTTGGCGTATTATCTGCAGCGCTACCGCCCGCTGAAGGTGTGTGCCGAACGGCTGGGGATTGATCTGTCCACGCTGATGCGAAAGAAAAAGCGGTACGGACTGTAATCTCTTATCGGTATGTTCGGTGTCAAAATTATGATAAACTTGTTATTAGAGTGGAGCATGAGGAAAGGTGTGAGTGTTCACATGTCGCCATCAGAACCGGTAGTCCCGCGTCCGGCAGCCACTGTGATCCTGATTCGTCCCGGTGAACGTGATGCGTTGCAGGTGTTTATGACACGGCGTCCGGACTCGATGCGTTTTCTTCCAGGTTATTGCGTTTTTCCCGGCGGCGCATTGGAGCAAGAGGATTACCTTTTTCCGAAAGAATATTTGCATGAACCGGAAGGGATAAACGGTTCGGTAGAAGTGGCCTACTATATTGCCGCAGCGCGGGAATTGTTCGAAGAAGTGGGCGTTTTACTGTATCAAGGCGAGAGGAAAGACGTGGACGCCCATATGTGGCGAGCATGGCGGCGGGAAGTGAACAGTCAGCCGGGCACCTTCGCGTCCATTTTCAAGACATGCGGATGGAAGCTGGACTTGTCCGCGTTGACCTATTTTGGCCATCGCGTGACACCGAAGACCTCGCGGTACCGGTACAACACGCGGTTTTTTCTGGCCCACCTGCCCAAAGGGCAACAGCCTGACCCCGATCCTTACGAAATTGACAAAGGGTTTTGGGTGACTCCGCAGGAGGCGCTCCAAGAGGCCAGGGAACAAAGGCTGAAGATGGCATCTCCGACCATGGCCAGCCTGCGGGCATTGGCGGAATATCGCGGGGGGCCTTACCCGGTGCTCCAGGATCGGCCGCAGGATCAGGTATATCGCTCCTCGTAGCAGCTCGTTGCGGAACAGCCCATGGGTGACGCCAATCATGGCTGACAGTCGTCTGCTGTCAGCCATGACCGCATTAAAGCACTTCGTAGGTATCCGGTGTGAGCCGGCGCACTTTGCCGTCCTCTTCCAGCTTTTGCAGGTGGGCTTCGACGGTCCGCTCGGCAAATGGGACGATAAAGGCCGGAATCGTATCCTGGTATATCGCCTCAGCCAATGCGGCGATGCTGGCCTGCCGGCTTGGCTGGGCTTTCATCAGCGACAGAATCTGCGCTTCCCGTTCCAGGCGGTGTTGGCGGATGAAGGCAATCCTCTCCTTAGGGTTGTCGATCCAGGGGCCGTGACCGGGTGCGATTTTCTCGATGGGCAATTGTTCCAGCTGTTCCAGGGAACGGAGGTAGTCCCGGATGTTTCCATCCGGAGGACCGATCCAGGTGGTCCCTTTCCCGAGAACGTTGTCCCCGGAAAAGAGGATTTTCTGCTCCGGCAGCCAGAAACAGAGATGGCCCCGGGTGTGTCCAGGAGAATGGATGGCGACGATGGGATGGCCATCCACGTACAGCGTGGCCTGATCTTCCAGCGGTTGGAGCGGGATGGGGTCGTGGTCTTCCGGGATGGAAAGGGCTTCTCTCATTCCCTTTTCCTCCTGCGGATGGAACATCAACGTGGCTTCCCAGTGCTTTAGCCGCTTGGCCCCTGGCGCGTGATCGGGATGCGAGTGGGTCAAGAGGATCCGGTTTGGGGTGGCGAGCTGGCTTTCCTGCACCGCTTTTTGAATCGCCTCAGCGGTATTCCATTGATCGTAGCCGGCATCGATCAGAATGCTTTCATGCTCGGTGCCGAGCAAGTAACAGTTGGCTTCCGATTCCAACATCGGTACGGGCGACGTGACGGGGATCGAGACAATCTGCAGTTGAGCCATAACGTTCCTCCTCAGTGTAAGCATACCTTTATGACAATAATCATTATATCAGCACAAGTTGGCAAATTTAAGGTAGATGTATACATAAGATAGATGTATCTATCCAAAGCCGCCGTCTAGCACGGGTTTCATTTGGAGAAGCTAAGAAGGAACAGCAAAACAGGGCGAAAGGATGGCATGCATGCGGCTTTGGGAATGGATCAAAAGAGGATGGAACAGCTACACCGAATATGCCCATTTCGAACTGATGGCCTATCTGCCCGCCTGGGATGTCGGCGAGACGGATGGAGAAGCGGGTCGATTGATGTATAATGAGGATCAAGACGGAAGTGGCCAACCCTAGAAACGGATGATCATTTGCTCAATCGAGAGAAAGGGGAGAATGGCGTGGCCGATCAACAGCGCTTAAAGATGTTTAAAGACCTGACGGAGGCGCCAGGTGCTCCAGGTTTTGAGGGGCGCGTGCGGCAAATCATGGCTGATTACCTGAAACCGCTGTGCGATGGCCTTGAGACGGATCGCCTGGGCAGTATCGTGGGCAAGAAGATTGGCGATCCCAATGGCCCAAAGATCCTGCTGGCGGGGCATATGGATGAAGTGGCTTTTATGGTGACGCAGATTACGGAAGAAGGATTTCTTCGCTTCCAAACGTTGGGCGGTTGGTGGGAGCAGGTCATGCTGGCCCAGCGCGTCAAGGTGTATACACGCCACGGCGAGGCGATCATCGGTGTCATCGGTTCAAAACCGCCGCACATTTTGCCTGCCGAAGAGCGCAAAAAGCCGGTCAAAAAAGAGGAGATGTTTATCGACATCGGGGCCTCCAGCAAGGAGGAGGCGGAAAGTTTCGGGGTACGGCCGGGAGATATGGTCATCCCGGTGACCCCGTTTACTGTGATGAAAAATCCTAAGCTGCTTCTCGCCAAGGCTTGGGACAACCGGATTGGCTGTGCAATGGCCATTGAGGTTCTAAGGCGGTTGCAGGCGGAATCCCACCCGAACATCGTCTATTCCGGCGCGACGGTTCAGGAGGAGGTGGGCCTGCGCGGGGCACAAACCTTGGCCAACGCCATCCAGCCGGATGTGGCCTTTGCGCTGGACGTGGGAATTGCCGGTGACACCCCGGGGATCAAACCGCAAGAGGCGCAAAGCAAATTGGGCAAGGGGCCACAAATTTTGCTATATGACGCCTCGATGATCCCCCATCTCGGATTGCGCAATTTGGTGCTTGAGACCGCGGAGGAGCTGAACATACCGTTCCAGTATGACGCCATGGCCGGAGGAGGCACGGATGCGGGACGTTTTCACCTGCAGGGGATCGGCGTCCCGACGATGGTGATCAGCATTCCCACGCGGTATATTCACAGCCATGTTTCCATTTTGCATGAGGATGATTTTGAGCATGGCGTCCAGCTGCTGGTTGCCCTGATCAAGAAATTGGATCGGGCGACGGTAGAAAAGTTGCATCGCGGATGAGGAATTGCGGATAAGCGGATTCACCGAAAAACCGCCCTTTTGCTTTGGTATAGCTGAAGGGCGGTTTCACGTTCCTGCGATCGCGTTGCACCGATGGCGGGACAGTCACACATGTTGATGCAGTGTGGCAATCATCTCGTTTTGCTCTTCTGTCGGGCTGTGCTGCCAGATGATTTCAAACAACACGCCCAGGCCGGGGAGCACTTTTTCTTCCTGGCCCACTGCATCTTGGATGATTTCGCGCAATTCTTCGACAGACTTTCCATGGACGTTGCGCATGATGGCTTGTCGCAAGTCGAGATTCACAGAATCCCTCCCGTCATTTTTTCTTTAGTATGGTCTTCCACATGGCAAGTATGTAAAATAAGGTGAACAGTTCCATTTCTGAATGCAAGCAACGGGGTGGGCTGATGAAAAAGCAATTTGTGGTGATCGGTTTGGGACGTTTTGGCAGCAGCGTGGCCAAGACGTTGTCCAAGATGGATTATGAAGTGCTGGCGATTGACAGGGATGAGGAACGGGTGCAGGAGCATGCGGGCATCGTGACGCACGTCGTTCAGGCAGACGCCACGGATGAGAACGCGTTAAAGTCGCTGGGCATTCGCAACTTTGACGTCGTGGTCATCGCGATTGGCGAGGATATCCAGTCCAGCATCATGGCGACCCTGATCGTCAAGGAAATGGGGGTGCCGACCGTTGTCGTCAAGGCGCGAAATGAGCTGCACGGGAAAGTGCTTCAGAAAATCGGCGCCAACAAGGTCATCTTCCCCGAAAGGGATATGGGCATCCGGGTGGCGCACAACCTGATCTCGCCCAACATCCTTGATTTCATCGAATTTGCCGAGGATTACAGCATCGTGGATATTTCCGTTTCTCCGGCCATGGTTGGAAAAAGCCTGGCCGAACTGAACATTCGCGCCCGTTATGGTTGTAACATCATCGCCATTAAGAACGGCAAAAACATCAATATTGCGCCGCGGGCGGAGGATCGGCTGCGCGAGGGGGATATCATGGTGGTGATCGGACACAATGATGACTTGCAGGAGCTGGAGGAGAACACCTGATGGAACCCATTGTTTCCCCGAGCAATCCAAAGATCAAGAAATGGCAGAAGCTGTACACCAGAAAGGGGCGGGATGCCCAAAGAGCCTATTTGATCGAGGGGGTTCACCTGCTGGAGGAAGCGCTGCGCACCGGTGCCCGGTTTGAAGCGGTTGTCCTGCGCGAAGGGGAAGAGCTGCCGGCCGCTTGGGCCGAGGAATTGGAGGAAAGGGGCGTTCCCTGTTACGTGGTTCCGGATGCCATTTTCAGGCGCCTTGCCGCGACACAGCACCCGCAGGGCGTGGTGGCCGTCCTCCGCATCGAGGAGCCGCGGAAACCGCTGGAGAAACGCTTGCACGAGCCTCGATTGACGGGATTGTTGGTGGATGCCGTCCAGGATCCCGGGAATTTGGGAACGATTCTCCGGACGGCCGATGCGTTTGGCGTGGATTTTGTGCTGCTCGGCAAGGGTACGGTGGATCTGTATAATGACAAGGTGGTTCGCTCCAGCATGGGTTCCCTGTTTCGCGTACCGGTTTATCACGGTGCGCTGGAGACGTGGATCGAGAGCATGCAGCGGGCAGGTGTCTGTGTGGTTGCCAGCCAGCTTGGGGCAAAAGAACGTCTGGACCGATGCTTGTTTCCTGCGCGCACCGTTTTTCTGGTCGGCAATGAGGCTCAGGGGGTGTCTCCCCAACTTTGCCAGCGTGCGGATGTTTGCTTGCAGATTCCCATGGGCGGAGAGGCCGAGTCGCTCAATGTCGCGACAGCGGCGGCTGTGCTGTTGTATGAGCGTTTTCGGCAGCTTTGCTCCGTGGGCGGCAAGGTGTAATTGGCAGCCGTCATCACCAGAAGTCCACCTTTTGGCCGCCGATGATGACCTGCTGGAGATGCGGGTACAGGTTCAGTTGTTCGTTATCTCCCAGCGGATCGCTCTCCAGGAGGAGAAGATCGGCGATTGCCTGGGGACGAGGGGTTCCCAGAAGGTGGCCTTGTTGGTTCAGGCGTGCGGGTGTCTGCGTCATGGCGGTGAGGCATTTGGCTTTCACCCAGCGGAGCAGCCGGGCAGGTTCATCCGAACCTGTCTCCTGAAGGATCAGGGGGAAGAGTTGTTCCACGGCGGTCTTCCAGAGGCCGAGTCCTGTCGGGTAGTCGCCTCCGGAGACCAGCTGGCAGCGGCCGCTGGCCAGCCACTGGGTGAGGGAAAGGTAATGTCCGTCGGGCTTTTTTTGGCGTAAAGGTTTCCAGCGCCGCTGGATCCATGTTCCCGCCAGTTGCAAGGTCACTTGCAAATGGCAGGTGACGGCCAGGAGCGATTCATTGATCACCGGCGGTTCGATCAGGCGGTGACAACAGGCCTGAGAGGCTTTGCGGTTTACGGTTGGCTGCGGATAGCAGCGGATGGCTTCCGGCAAATGCCTCGGGTTGCGGACGCGGAGCAATAGCGGAAAACTGGCCGCAATCGCCATCTGGCTCAGCGCTTTCAGCTCATCGGGGGAACGCAGCCATTCCCCGGCCGGTGAATCCGCATCCAGGTAAACCCCGCCGATGCGCACCCAGCGATTGCCACAGCCGGCGCGCATCCCTTCCTGTAACAGCCGCCGCAAGGTGTCCAGGCTGGGATTGGCAACGTGCAGGATCAACCGCACGTGTTGCCACTCCTGCCCGGAATCGGGGTACCACTCCAGGAGATATTTCAACAGTTCCGGATCGGAGGGCGTCAACATCTCCAGCGTCGTGATCCCGTTGGATAGCTTTTCCTCCTGTGCCAGGCGGTTTTCGAACAGGTTGCTCTCGTCGGTCCAGGAAGCGTCGAAAAATCCTGGGAGGATATAGGGGGCTGTGGGCAGCATAGCATTTTCTTCCCATTCCAAGCGGGTGATCTGTTCCCCGGCAATCTGCAGGCTTCCGGGGATAAATGTTTCATCCTGTTCGTTCCAGACGAGCCCTTGGATTCGCTGAGCGGTCATTCTATCACCTCTCGGTTAATGGTATCATACCGAGGGAAGGGAATGTATGCTTGCGGGCATGGCTTACAGGATTTGTATTTTCCGCCGGATTTGTTATGATTAAACCTGTAACGATTGTGTTAAAGAGGAGGCGGAAATGAACAACCATTTGCCGAAAGGGTATGTAAGCGAAAATGGCCAGTTGTGGCTGGTGGACGAGGAAGAATTGGGATTCCGCGCCAGCTGGAAGGTCAACCGGTTGCTGCACCACGAAAAGACCCCCTTTCAGGAAATCACCGTATTTGAAAATGATGCGTTTGGACGGGTATTGGCGCTGGATGGGATCCCTCAGACCTCTTCCGGTGACGGTTTCATTTACAACGAAATGATCGTCCATGTTCCGCTGACGACCCATCCCAATCCTCGTCACGTGGCGATTATCGGCGGCGGCGACGGGGGCGCGGCACGTGAAACGGTCAAGTACCCGGAAGTGGAACAGGTGACGCTGGTGGAAATTGATGAGCGGGTCGTTGAATTGAGCCGGCAGTGGCTGGCGGAGGTTTTCGGCCGGGAATTGAATCCGCGGGTCAAACCCGCTTACCGGGATGGCAATCAGTGGATAAAGGAACAAGAAGGACAATGGGATGTCATCATTGTCGACTCATCCGATCCCGTGGGACCTGCCACTGTGTTGTTTGAAACGCCTTTTTACGAGCAGGTTTATCGTGCGCTGAAAGAGGATGGGCTGATGGTCTGCCAGTCGGAATCTCCTTTTTTTCATGCGCAAGTGCTCAAACGGATCACTACTTCCTTGCGCCGGCTGTTTCCCATCGTCCGCACCTATCTAGCTACCATTCCCACATACCCTGGGGGCTGGTGGAGCTTTACGCTGGCATCCAAGAAATGGGATCCCCTGACGGCAGAGTTGGGACGCTTGCAGGCGCAGGACACCCAGTACGTCAATCCGGATGTCTTCCGGGCCGCTTTCCAGTTGCCTACATTCGTCCGCAGGCTCCTGGAAGAGACGGATGGCTGATTAACCCGGGAAATTCGGGCATGTTGCAAAGAACAGGGCGGTTTCATATAATGACTCGTGAAGCAGTGGAAATGAAAGACAGGGACAAGTGCATCATAAGAAAAAGACGATGAAGGAAAGGAGTAGCCGCCAGGTAGACGTGCCAGGGAATGGGTTGCCGGGGACTGGAAGCACCCTACGGAAGCCTGCCGGTGAAGTTCGTTCCGGAGTTTTCCTCCTGAAGGGCTTTTAGGCCTGGGTAGGGAGGTGCGGCGTCAAGCCGTTATCCTGAATGAGTGAGGCTGTTATTGGCCTAAGAAGGGTGGTACCGCGGTCCTCTCGTCCCTTTGCGTGGATGAGGGGACTTTTTGATTTCAGGGGAAAGGAGCGAAGCGAATGGCTGACGGAAAGAAGATGCGCGATGAACTGGCCCAGTTGCGCCGGCAGTTTGCGCAAGAGATGGAGCGTGCCGATTCGGTTGCGCAATTGCAGCAGTTGCGGGTACAGTATCTGGGAAAAAAGGGGGCGCTGACACAGATCCTGCGGGGAATGGGCCAGCTTTCGCCTGAGGAGAGGCCGGTGATCGGCCAGTTGGCCAACCAAATCCGGGATGAATGGGAAAAGGCGCTGCGTGAACAGGAGGAACGGTTGAGGGAAGCCGCGCTCAAGGAACAACTGGAGCGGGAACGGATCGACGTCACCCTGCCCGGCAAGCGCGGCATGGCGAGCAGCAAGCACCCGTTGTCGCTCGTCATTGAACAGATTGAGGATATTTTTGTAGGCCTGGGGTTTGAAATCGCGGAGGGGCCGGAAGTGGAAACCGATTATTACAACTTTGAGGCCCTGAATATTCCGCCCAATCATCCGGCCAGGGACATGCAGGATTCGTTTTATATCACGGAAACCTTCCTGATGCGCACGCATACCTCACCGGTACAGATACGCACGATGGAGCGCAAGCAGGGGCAGGTGCCGGTGCGGATCATCTGTCCGGGGAAGGTGTACCGGCGCGATGATGATGACGCCACCCACTCCCATCTGTTTACGCAGGTGGAAGGGCTGGTGGTGGATGAAGGCATCCGCATGAGCGATCTGAAGGGAATTCTGTTGACATTCGCCCGCGAGATGTTTGGCCCGGGGGTGGATATCCGCCTGCGGCCCAGTTTCTTTCCGTTTACGGAGCCCAGCGCCGAGGTGGACATTTCTTGCGTGATCTGCAAGGGCCAGGGGTGCCGGGTGTGCAAGGATACGGGCTGGCTGGAAATCCTGGGTTCGGGGATGGTTCACCCGCGGGTGTTGGAAGTGGCAGGGTATGATCCCGAGCGGTACACCGGTTTTGCCTTCGGCATGGGCGTGGAGCGGATCGCCATGCTGAAGTACGGGATTGAGGATATTCGCCATTTCTACACCAATGACATGCGGTTTTTACACCAGTTTGCACGGTTGTAGTCCGTGCGGCGAAGCGTTCGTTTTTTTTCACAGCCATCGTCCATTCGCAGTATTTAAGCTGTATTTCAAGGATGTTTGCCCGGGAGGGAAGCGAGTATGAGGGTTTCGTACAAGTGGCTGCAGGAGTATGTGGATTTGACCGGCGTGACACCGGAAGAGCTGGCCGAGCGCCTGACCCGTTCAGGGATTGAAGTGGAAGCGGTGGAGCGCCTTGGCCAGGAGATCGAGGGTGTCGTGATCGGTTATGTGCAGGAGAGAGAGAAGCATCCCGACGCCGATCGGCTCAGTGTCTGCCGGGTGGACGCCGGGACGGGCGAGATCTTGCAGATTGTCTGCGGCGCCGCCAATGTGGCGGCGGGGCAGAAAGTGCCGGTGGCGCTGGTTGGGGCAAAACTGCCCGGAGGCGTCAAGATCAAGAAGAGCAAGCTGAGAGGTGTGGAATCGCAGGGGATGATCTGTTCGGCGCAGGAGCTTGGCTTGCCGGAGCGCCTGCTGCGAAAGGAGCAGACCGAGGGAATCCTTGTCCTGCCTGATGAAGCGGAGGTGGGCCAGCCGATTCAATCTTTTCTTGGCCTGGACGACGTGGTGCTTGAGCTGTCCCTCACGCCGAACCGCGGGGATTGCTTGAGCATGATCGGCGTGGCCTACGAAGTGGCGGCCATCCTCGATCGGGAACTGAAGCTGCCGAGCGTTCAGGTGAAGGAGGAAGGGCCTCCGATCCGTTTTCCCGTGCGCATCGAGGCGCCGGAAGCCTGCAAGCGGTATGCCGGGCGGATGATCCGCAATGTGCGCATCGGACCTTCGCCGCAATGGCTGCAGAACCGGCTGATTGCCGCGGGGATGCGGCCCATCAACAATGTGGTGGACATCACCAATTATGTCATGCTCGAGTATGGCCAGCCCCTGCATGCATTTGACGCCGACCGGATTGCGACCGGCGAGATTGTGGTGCGCAAGGCGAGGCCCGGGGAGGAGCTGGTGACGCTGGATGACACCTTGCGGCAATTGGATGAGGAGATGCTGCTGATTACCGACGGAAAGGAACCGATCGGCCTGGCAGGGGTGATGGGCGGGGCCAATTCGGAAGTGACGGAAACCACCACCACGGTGTTCCTGGAGGCGGCCAAGTTTTCTCCGGTCAGCGTCCGCCGGACAGCACAGAAACTGGGCCTGCGTTCGGAGGCCAGCCTGCGCTTTGAAAAAGGGGTTGCCGCGGAACATCTCTTGCCGGCGCTGGATCGGGCGGCCCAGCTGATGGTGGAGCTGGCCGGCGGCGTGGCGGACGCGGGTTACGTGGAGGTGATCGCGGAGGAGGAAAAGTCGGTCCAAGTGCGGCTGCACCTTGAACGGCTGAACCGGTTGCTCGGCACCAAGCTGGAGGCCAAGACGGTGGAGGACATCCTGCGACGGTTGCGTTTGCCTTTTACCTCTTTTATGCCTTCGGCAACGGCGGATTCTTCAGAGCAAGGCTGGACGGTTCATGTTCCTTCGCGCCGCGGCGACCTGGCGATCGAGGCGGACCTCGCAGAGGAAGTGGCCCGCCTGTACGGGTATGACCGGATACCCACCAGCATGCCGGAAGGCGTTCTGACACCGGGCCATCTGACCTTTGAACAGCGCCTGCGGCGGAAGATCCGTCATTGGCTGGTGCAGCGCGGGTGGACCGAAGTGATTACCTATACGTTTACGGGTTCCCAGTCCCTTGAGCAAATGCAATCATTGCATGAATCAGGGCATGCCGTTGCCCTCCAAATGCCGATGAGCGAGGAGCGCAGTATCTTGCGCACGGGGCTGCTTCCGCACCTCATCGAAGTGGCCGAATACAACCGCAACCGGAAAACGGAGTCGCTGGCCATTTTCGAGATGGGGAAAACCTTCCACGCCCTGGAGTGGCCGATGCGGCAGCTGCCTGAAGAACGGTGGGGACTGGCCGGACTTCTCACCGGCACCTGGCGCAGCCACTGGAGTGGTGAGCAAGAACAGGCGGACTTTTACCTCCTCAAGGGAATGCTTGAAGATCTCTTTGCGTGGATGGGACTGGGACAAGCGTCGGCTCCGGTGACATTTGAACCCTGGACGGAGGCGAAGGGATTTCATCCCGGCCGCACGGCCCTCTGCCGTGTGGGAGAACAACCCGTCGGGATGCTGGGTCAGCTGCACCCGTCCCTGGCGGAACGGCACCATCTCAAGGAGACCTTCCTGTTTCAACTGGACCTGGACGAGCTGTCCCGGTTGGCTACCGGGGCAGAAATCGATTACCGTCCCGTGCCCGCTTTTCCGGCCATTCAGCGGGATCTGGCCGTGGTGGTCCCGGAAGCGGTGCAGGCCAGCGAGGTGGAATCGGTCATTCGGGAGGCGGCCGGCCCCTGGCTGGAGCGGGTGCAGCTGTTTGACCTCTACCGTGGCCAGCCGCTGGCGGAACAGGAAAAGAGCCTAGCCTACTCCCTGCTCTTCCGCCATCCGGAGCGCACCTTGACCGATGATGAAGTGAATCAGGTGCACGAACAGGTGATTGCGGCCCTGGCTTCCCGCCTGGGTGCCCGTTTGCGCTGACACACTTACGTCAAAAGGGTATCAGCCTGTAGACAAGTTCCGAATGGAGCAGGTCTACAGGCTTTATGCTTTTTAGTTCATTTCTCAATTTTTCATTGGTTCATCCTTACTTGAACTTGGCTCTCTCGCACCGTTAGGCTTGGGGGCAGTGGTATGTGGGAGCTCCGTTGAATAGCTTGCTCCTGACCACCAAATGATGTTTTTCGCCACGAGCCGACCTTCGTCTCGAAATACGAAAACCTCTGTGGCAAAGGACCGGCCCAATCTGTCCTGTCCTTCCACGACGACCACCTGTCCTAAGGGGCTTTTCCCTGAAGGGAGATGATAGGCGATTTCAGCCGGATAGATGTTACGGATACGCGGCGATTCGAAAGGTGCCAGGCTGGCCATGTCACGCAGCTCGTTAGGTGCCACGTTGACCGTGTCCCGCAACTCGTTTTGGCATCGGGTTTGGCTTACAGCTTTCTGGCACAATCGATCGAACCTTCCATGCATCGTATCATTTATAATTTCCATAAAAAACTGGCGTGCTTCCTCTGGCGTTACGGTAACCTCACCTATCGATGTACGGTCCTGGGGATTACAGGCAGCCAGGGTAAAGAGAAAAATTACAATAAGGATAGCGCGACTTATGTTTCGCAATATAACCACTCCCTACGTGTTCTGAATAAATCCTCCTTATCTTATCATTAACGGGAAAATAGGAAATGCACCGGATCCTATCTCGGCCCGGTGCATTTTCAAGCCTATGGCCGGTTAAGTACAAAGTCAAGGTCTTGGTAGAGATACCACTGTGGCCACCCGTTCTGAGGCACGGTAACCTGTACGGCATAGGCCACTTCCCGTTCCGAATTTATAGATGCTCCCTTCCAGTCATTCCTAAATTCTCCAGGAGTACTGTACTTTGTAATATCCCAGGTATCACATTGCGTGAAATTCATGTTAACAGAGGCAACACCGTATGTGAAACCGAGTGTTACAGTTCCACAATTCCTACTACTATCGGAACGGGGATTCCAATCTGACCACTGCATAGGGGAACTATTCGGGTGCTGGCGGCTCCACAGAGAAGCCCGTGTCAACATCCAATCTAGGCTACTTTTTGCAGATCCATAATGAAACATAGCATATAGGTCTTTGTAGCTGCTACCATCCCAAATGCTCTGCGAATACTTATATAGTTTGTAGCAGCTATCCATCCAACCTTGAAGTGAGCTGCCAGCGTATTCGTAATATCGATTAAAGCAGCTTCCAGCCACTTGATTGTACGTAGCCGCCTGGATATCTAAGTCGCCATCGGATGTCACTTCGGAAGGGGTAGCAGTCGTGGCTGTAATAACGCTCATTCTAACAGGTCCATTGGAATTCCAATTACGCGTTACTGAAACGACCTCCATTTCATGGGGGATTATTAATAGATCGCGTTCACCCGGTTTCGTAGATAAGTCGTAAACTTTCAAATCATCGGAGTTAACGCGGAGAGCATACCGCGATTCAAGACGCTTTGTAGCTTCCTCAGCTATTTTCTTTCCCAACGGAGTGTTTGTTACATCATATCGGTAAAGATCTTTACCGTTGATTGTCATAGGTTCAATAGGTTCACCAGTATTTGCTGTAGTTATTGTGCTGGTGAATAGTAAACTGGCGAAAGCGAAAATTGTGAGAACTAAATTAAATAAACGTTTCAACTTGTAGCACCTCCCAGTATTTAAGATAATTTTTAAGATAAACTTAAATGGTTTAAAAGTGTGACTTCCCAGTAATGGTGCAGTAATATCTCTTAGACCTTTTTCTTGAGGATGGTATTGATGTATCCAGACGAGATTTCCACTTCAAATTAATCTGTTCACCCCCCTAATTAGTGCGAGTTATAGTTTCAGGAAAGAGTGTTCGCATACAATAGAAACTCATGTGACAGTATGGATGATATCTGGAACAGATACTCTCTAGTGTTTTGCCATTGTTATATTATTACTAACTATTATTAGCATTAGTATTAATAATAATTTTGAATATGTCAACAGATATTTCTGTCTATTTTTGTCGAATTGTAATTATAAAAAACATATAGAGAATATTGTTTTTATAATATAAAACAAGAACTATTGTAAGGATAGCACCTTTTTGAAACAAACTTGATTCCTTTTAGCATCGGTAGTGCCTTAGAGGAAAAATTACTATCTGTACTCATCATATCAGTCTGTATATCTATACTGCCTTGGTTAGGTTAAAAAAGTCGAAGTCTACGGTGGATTATCATTTTGGCTATAATTGCGGTCAACGCAAGAACCTAACATACTTGAATATACGCTTCAAACGTTATATAACGTTATAAAAAGACAGGATGAACCCAGCGCAATTTGCCCCACAATTTAAATTTATTAGGTAGAGAATGTCACGGACCCAGCCAACCGTATAAGGGGATCACCAGGATGGAGGTCACCACGCCGGCGAGCGCCATGGCGAAACTGCTCATCCCGCCGTCAACCGGCGATTCCTGCAGGGCGCGGGCCGTGCCGATGCCGTGGGCGGCGGTGCCCATGGCCACACCCCTGGCCACCGGATCATCAATGTTCATCTTCTTCAGCAGCGAATAGCCGAACAGGTTGCCCAAAAGCCCGGCCAGGACGGTGACGACCACGGTCAGGCCGGGGATGCCTCCCAATTCGCGCGACAGTTCGGCCGAGATGGGAGAGGTGACCGACTTTGGAATCATGCTCAGGATCACCTCCATCTGCCCTCCGCACAGCCAGGCGATCCCGCCGGCGGACAGGATGCCCAGCACACTGCCGGCGATCACACCTGTCAGGATGCCCAGGCGGTGCTTGCGGAAAGCGTGCATTTGTTTGACGAAGGGGACGGCCAGCGCCACGGTGGCCGGTCCGAGGAAGAAGCTGACCAACTGCCCGCCCGCTTGATAAGCCTCGTGATCGATCCCGGTCACGAGCAGGATGAGAATGATCAGTCCGGCAGAAAAAAAGAGCGGATTGACCCATTTCCACCGCCTGTTTAACAGGCTCATTGCCGTATACAAGCCGACAGTCAGGCTGACCCCGAAGAGGGGATTATTCCACGGTTCCACGCCGGATTCGCTCCTTTCGGTTGAGATGCTGGGTGGTCCGGGCGGTGGCCCACAGGACAACCCACGTGCTGAGAACCATGCTGGCCAAAATGGGCAGCGCCTGATTGATCAACACCGGAAAAAAGGTCATCGTACTGACGACAAAAGGCACGAAAAAGAGCGTCATGTGGCTTAGCAGCCACTCGGCAGTCTCCTCGATCCAGACCATCTTTACCAAACCGCTCAACAGTGCCGCCGTCAAAAGAAAAAAGCCCAGCACATTGGCTGGCAAGGGAATGCGGGCAAATTCATGCAATGCCCAACCGGCCAACTGAAACGCGAGCAAAATGGCTAAACCTCTCATTTTGTTCCTCCTATGCTCTCCTTTTTGGGTTTACTTGATCGGCGCCGGAAAGATAACATATACTAAAAAGACATGATGTTGAGGTAGCTTTACTTGCAAGGAGGAGTGACCCGTGCCCACCCCCAGCATGGAAGATTATCTTGAAAAAATTTATCAAATCAGTCAGAAAAAAGGCTATGCCCGTGTGAGTGATGTGGCGCAGGCGCTGGGTCTACAGTTGCCGTCCGTCTCCCGCATGATTCAGAAAATGGGGGATAAAGATCTCGTCAACTATGAGAAGTACGGCGGCATTGTCCTGACGGACAAGGGACATGAATTGGGCCAATTTCTGCATGACCGCCACCAGGTGCTGGAAGTGTTTCTGCAGTTGCTCGGTGTCGAGGATGAAGAGGTCATCTACCGGGATGTGGAAGGGATCGAACACCACATCAGCACAGAAACCTTGCATCAAATCATGAAATTTATCCGGTTCAGCAAGCAGCATCCCGAATGGCAGGAGGCGTATCAGCGATTCCTGGATTCGGAGAAAGATCAGGATGATGAAGAGGCGGACCAGGACTAAGGTCCCCTTTTCCGCTTAAGCGGTATCCGTAGGCCGGGCCTGATGCGGCGTCAGGAGGTTAAACGGAAAGGCGCGTTCTTCCCGGGATTCATCCTCGGCAAATGTGCCCCAAGCCATCACGCCCTTGATGCGCGTGACCCGAAACACGCCCGGGTATCCTTTTACGGTGTATGTCTGGCCGACCTGGATCGACTGGTGATCTTTCTGAAGATAGGATAGCGCCATGTTCATCTTTTGTTCCAGGACAGCAACCGCATTCCAGAGACCTTGGTCTTTTCGGATTTCCATTTCCTTCCGCAACCGATCCACTTCCCGGAGCAGTTCGTCGCGGCGCATTTGACTGTAAAACATGCTGTCACACTCCTCGTCGAACGATGGATGTAGATGTCAGAATCAGCATCGGACAACTACAATCATCCTTATTTCTTCCACCATTATACATGATTCAGAAAGCTCGCAAGGGGCATCAGGGAGGTAGCCGACGGAAAAATGGCCAAACAGCGGCTGGATAAAGTGTTATCCCGGGCAGGACTGGGCAGCCGAAAAGAGGTGAAAAGGCTTGTCAAAGCGGGGCGCGTTAGCGTCAACGGCAGCATCGCAACTGACGGCGGCCAACATGTCGATCCGGATGTGGACAAGATCGAGGTGAATGATCGTCCCATTGTCTACAGGGAATGGATTTACCTGATGATGTACAAGCCCAAGGGCGTGATCACAGCCACTGTAGACCCTGTACTGCCGACCGTTTTGGATCTGCTGGATGGAGCATATGCTGCCCATTCTCCCTTTCCCGTCGGGCGGCTGGATCGGTATACGGAAGGCCTTCTCCTGCTGACCAACGATGGTTCCCTGGCGCATCGCCTCCTTTCGCCCAAGTACCGGGTTCCCAAAACGTATGCGGCATTGATCCGGGGGCATGTGACGGAGCAGGATGTCGCGCAATTTGCCGCGGGAATCGTGCTTGAGGATGGCACACAGACGCAGCCGGCCATTCTGAAGGTTTTAGAACCGGGGGCGCATTCACGCGTGGAAGTGACGATCTATGAAGGGAAATTCCACCAGGTGAAACGGATGTTTCGAGCAGTGGGGAAGCAGGTCGTGGAGTTAAAGCGCCTGTCGATGGGGCCCCTGGTGCTTGACCCCGCCCTGTCTCCGGGACAGTACCGGCATTTGACGGCGGATGAGGTGCAGATGCTGAAAAAAACTGTCGGGCAAGGGGATTAAAGTGCCAATTGAATGAATTCCGGAGACCACTCCAGGATTTTCGAGGCCACCCAGGAGCCGGAAATGGTGTTTTCCAGGCCGGGAAACAGGGAGATGAGAGAGAACAGGAGAAAAAGAATCAGGGCGGTTTTCATCACGGACAGGCACAATCCCAGCCAGCGATTGACCGTGGAGAGAACCGGTATCGCATGGACGATTCCCAACAACGAGCCCAGCCAGCGAATCAGAAGGCGCACGGCGAAAAAGAGCAAGAGAAAGGAAAGGATCTTCAGCGGCAGCATGCCCAGCTCCAGTGATCCAACCGAAATCTTCAGCACGGGAATGGAGAAAAGGGAGGCCAGCTGGTGAGCCAGATCCTGATATCCTGCCCATGCCGCAACCAAAGCGATCACCAGGGACAACAGGTTGAATAATTGCCGAAGAAACCCCTGCCGGTATCCAATCCAGGCAGCGGAAAGCAGCAGAAAAAACAGGACAAGATCAATCCAATGAGGCATGGTCATTTCCCTTCCTCATCGATGAGCTGGAGCAGTTCTTCATATTCCTCTTTCAGGCGGAAGTATTCGTCGGCCAGATTGAGTGCGGTGAGGACGGCGATTTTCGTCGTATCCAGGTAAAGATGTTTATCCGCGATGGCACGCATCTTTTGATCGACATACTCCGCCACTCCATGGATCCATTCTGCAGAAGCGTCGCCGCGAATCGTGTATGTTTTTCCCAAAATCTCTACAGTTACACGGTTTTTTTCCCCATCGGCCACAACATTTCCTCCTCATGGTCCTCCCAGTTGTTCCAGACATCTTAGTCCATCCTGGATATTCTGTCAAGAGCTGGATGAACGCTTTGCCTGAACGCTGCCCTGGACATAGTCCCGCCACCTTCGGGGCAATCGATATTTCCGGTACAGGATGAAGCACAAAATGCCGAAGGCCGCCATGGCGATGCCCGGCCAGAAGAAAAGGGAAAGGGAAGGGGTGTTTTCATTCTGCTTTTCTTCCGGCAGCGGGACGGCTTCCGCTGCATAAAGGGGCACCTGTATGGCCGGCTGGTTGCCCCATTGAATCTTCAAAAGACCAACCTGTTGCCCTTTATGTATCGGATAGCGGAGAGGTTCCAGTATCACCTGTCTGGTGATGGGCTCCTCTTTCATGGATGCGTGTGCGACGGGGCGTTGGACATGAATCTCCCTGCTGGTGCGCAGCGCGATTTCCCGCGAGCGGTCTCTTTCGAAAAAACGTTCTTTTTCAGAGACGACAGGGATTGGTTCAAACGCCTCAAATCCGTAATCCATGAGCAGTTTCAAGTCGCGGTACATTTGTGGCTGGGAAGGGGCTGAGAGGCAGACGGCGATGAGCTCGCTTTCCCCTTTTTTTGCCGTGGCGACAAAGGTTTGTTTGGCGATGGAGGTATAGCCGTTTTTGATGCCCGTTGCTCCTTCGTATTGCCAGAGAAGTTTGTTGTGATTGACAAGTTGCGATTCCCACTCTTTCCCGTTCCAGGGCATCGTCTTGGTGGCGACGATTTCCCTGAAAATGGGGCTGCGCATCGCATATTGCGCAATTTTGGCCATATCCCGCGCGGTGGTGTAATGATTTTCGTCATGCAATCCGGATGGGTTGACAAAGTGGGAGTGGGTCGCACCGAGCTCTTTGGCCTTCTGGTTCATCATTCGGGCAAAGGCCTCCACGGAACCCCCGATATGCTCAGCAATCGCCACTGCCGCGTCGTTGCCGGAGTTGAGCATCATCGCGTACAACAACTCACGCAGGCTTTTCAGTTCCCCCGGCACCAAGTAAACGCGTGTTCCGTCCACCCGGGTGGCTGCCTCCGAAACGGATACCGGCTCGTCCAGATTGCCGTTTTCGATCGCTACGATCGCCGTGAGAATTTTGGTGATGCTGGCCGGGTAAAATCTTTGATCCGCCTGTTTTTCGTATAAAACCTGGCCGGTGTTTGCATCGATCAGAATGGCTGCCGCCGATGTCAAATCGGGCGGTTCGATGTCCGGCGGAACCTGTTCGGGTTGGGCCTGGGCGCCGGATGCAGACAGCAGCCAGGCGAGGAGACACAAACAAAGCAGGAAACCTGTTTTTGCAAAAAGTGCATCCTGTTGTGAAGACAAATCCGGCATGAACCTTTTTCACCTCGAACTTCCCGCAAACGACAACGTGTCGCACAATTTGTACACCCTTGATTTTATCATAAGGCGGGACAGGTCTCCATCGTTGCTTTTGACGGGCAAAAAAAAAGCGCGTGAAGCGCGTTCAACTGAACAATTTGAAACGCCGTTCTTTTTTTCGCCGGTGTCCCCGGGTAGCCAACTCCAGCATCTCAATGGTAAACTGCATTTCTCTGAAATTGTTGGAGACTTTTTCCCGGAGATCCGTCATTTCTTCTTTCAAATTACGGATGTCTTCATGGATCGTAATGGCTTGCCTGTGTTCCTCTTTTTGCCGTTGCAGCACTTCATCGTATTTTTGCAGCATGTCTTTCTGATACATTTCCATATTGGAGACGCGTTCTTCAAGCAAGGTAACCATATCCAGCGTTTGCTTGAGCACTTGATAGGAAACATCCTGGCGGATGGGAACTACCTTCTCGCCATCCGGATCCTGGCTTGTCGCGGCAAGGCCGGAAGCGGATTCCTGACGAAGCAGGTTCTTGCGGACTTCGTTCATCGAGGCGCCCGGTTGTTCCATCGCCTTGACCACTTCCGCAAAACGTTGATAACCGTCCTGATCCACGACCCAGTGCCCCTTATCATTGGTGGATGGCTGGATGTATTCGTGAAAATAATCCAGCCAGGCTCTTACTTTTCGCGGGTTCATGTTGAACGCTTCGGACAAGTCGCGTGTTCCGTACTCCGTTTTCAGGGTTCTGGCTTGTTGTTCCATCATGCGGTTCCTCCTTCCCTTGCAATATGGTACCAGTTACTTTAATCGTTTCGCGGGGAAGGGAAGAAATCCTGCCGCGTTGACAAAGGTTCCAATGAAGCCGCAAATGTTCTGAAAACCTGACAACGGGGGAAAGGGATTTCGACAATGTTCGGTAAAGAAAAAAGCAGGCGCATTGTCCTGCTTTGATTTTGATCACGATGAGTGATCGCATGCCGTTTGAGGCTTATTCGTTTTCCCTGTCTCCGCCTCCCGCATTCCCGAGACGGATTCTGGTCGGCACGAACATATCCACCACGCCGATGACCAGGGCCGCCAACAGGGCGCCTAAAACCGTCACTCGCATGTCGGGGACGATAAATTGGGCAATATAGATGATCACCGCGCTGACCAGAAAGCCGACGATGCCCCGGGCATAGGGAGAGATATCGTCCCCGAAAAAGGTTTCCACAACCCAGCCGAGGGCGGCGATGACGACGGCGGCCAGAAGGGCGCTCCAAAATCCCTGAACGGAAAAGCCCGGGACGATGAAGCCGACCACCATCAACACAATCGCGGCAACGACAAATCGGATAAGATGGCGGACAATCGTCATCTCAATATTCCTCCTTAAATCGAATGTAAAATCATCAAAATGGAAATCCATCAATAGAATCGACACAAACCTGCTGTATTCATCTTTACGGTTTTATTGTGGCTGATTGGAAATCCCCTTATACGCTTGAAATGGAGCAATTCATTGCCATTGTCCGGCAGGATTGAGGTATACTGAAGGTGAAGCAGGAGGGAATGGCTTGGAACAAGACACGTTAAAGCGGCTGGAATTTGACAAGGTATGCCAGATGTTGCAAAAACATGCCCGTTTTTCCCGTTCGCGGGAAATGGCCTTTTCCCTTTGGCCCACCACTGTTCCTGAAGAGGCAAAGCAGTGGCTCAGTCAGACAGATGAAGGGTACCGCCTGCTCGTCAAGTTTGGCGATCCGCCGTTCGGGGGGATTCGGGATATATCATCCAGTGTGGACCGCGCGGGAAGAGGCGGGCTGCTTTTGCCGGAAGAATTGCTGGCAGTGCAGCTGACGCTGGAGGGGTCGCGGAAATTGAAACGGTTTCTCCTCAAACACACGGAAAAGGAGGCGCCCGTTTTTCCTTATCTGCGCACGCAGGCGGAGGAGATCGAGGAATTTCCGGCTGTCGAAAATGCGATTGCGGCTGCTGTCGATGAACAGGCCGCCATCCGCGATGAAGCCAGTCCGGAACTGGCGCGGATCCGCCGCCAGATGAGGAACCTGGAAAACCGGATGAGGGAAAGGCTGGAGGCGATGATCCGCGATCCGAATGTGATCCGGATGCTGCAGGAGCCGCTCGTCACTGTACGGCATGATCATTTGGTGCTGCCTGTGAAAGCGCATTTCCGGAATGTGTTTGGCGGGGTGGTGTATGACCAGTCAGCCAGCGGTTCAACCCTGTTTATCGAACCGGATGCGGTGGCCCGCGATAACCTCAAGCTGCAGGAGCTGCGCGTACAGGAGCAGAAGGAAGAGGAGCGCATCCTTCGCCGCTTGTCTGCCATGGTGGGAGAGGTTCGCGAGCCGCTGCTCCGGTTGGTGGAAAAGTTGGCGGAACTGGATCTGGTCATGGCCAAGGCGCGCCTTGCAAGGGAAATGGGAGCCTGCCGCCCAAAGCTCAACGATCAGGGGCTGATTCGGCTGCGAAAAGCGAAGCACCCTCTGATCGATCCGGCGACGGTTGTGCCGATTGACGTGGAACTGGGGGCCGCTTTTCGCACCCTCGTGATCACCGGGCCGAACACGGGCGGGAAGACGGTGACGCTCAAGACCATCGGCCTGCTGTCATGCATGGCGATGGCCGGCCTGTTTGTCCCCGCTGCAGAGGGAACGGAACTGGCTGTGTTCTCCGGAATCTATGTGGATATCGGGGATGAACAAAGCATCGAGCAAAACCTGAGCACCTTTTCCAGCCACATGCGGAATATCATTGGGATGTTGGAAAAGGCGGACGGAAAAGCCTTGCTTCTTTTTGATGAATTGGGAGCGGGAACCGACCCGCAAGAAGGGGCAGCCCTGGCGATTGCCATTCTGGAAGAAGTGCACCGGCGCGGCTGCCGGGTGGTGGCGACGACGCATTACAGCGAACTGAAGGCCTATGCCTACAACCGGGAAGGCGTTTCCAATGCCAGTGTTGAATTTGACGTGGAATCGCTGCGGCCCACGTATCGCCTGATGATGGGGGTGCCTGGCAGAAGCAACGCCTTTGCTATTGCCGAGCGCTTGGGTCTGCCCAAACACGTGCTGGAAATGGCGCGGGAGCAGGTGGATGAAGACAGCCGGCAATTGGAAGCGATGGTCAGTTCCTTGGAGCAGCGCCATCAGCAGATGGAAGAGCAGTTGGAGGAAGTGGCCGCCCTGCGCAGGGAGCTTGCGGAAAAAGAGCAGCAACTGGCGCGCCGCGAGAGGGAGCTCGCGAGAGAGCGGCAGCGGCTGCAGGCGGAGATGTCCCAGAAGGTGCATGATGTGGTTGAGGCCGCGCGCAAGGAGGCGGCCGGATTGCTTGACGAACTGAAGGAATTGGTGAAACAAGGCGCTGCCGTCAAGCCGCACCAGATCATCGAATGGGAGAAAAAGCTGGAACAAATTTCCTCAAGCCATGAACAGTCCAGAAAACGGTCCGACACTGAGCGGGGCGAGAGTGGGGATGCGCCTGCCGAGCCGATTCTTCCCGGCAGCGAGGTGTTGGTGCTTCCCTTTGGGCAGCGCGGCACCGTGGTGGAACTGCAGGGCGAACAGGCGCTGGTTCAGATGGGCCAAATTAAACTCAGCCTGGGCAAGGATCAGCTCAAGCCGGTTCAGGCCGAGAAAAAGCAGCCGCCGGCGCCTCCTATGGTACGGGTGGTGACCCAGGAGCGGGCCGTTCGGCCGGAACTGGACCTGCGCGGCCACCGTGTGGATGAGGCGCTCGCGAAATTGGACAAGTATCTGGATGAGGTGAGCCTGGCCGGACTGAAACAGGTGGTTCTCATCCACGGTAAGGGAACGGGCAGTCTGCGCCAGGGGATTCAGGAATACTTGCGGAAGCATCCGCAGGTCGGCTCGTACCGGCTTGGCAATTACAACGAAGGCGGCAGCGGCGTCACCGTCGTCCAGTTGAAATAAGGGGCGGTTCCCCGCAACATCCCGACCACCATGATGGGTGGGCGGGATGTTGCTTTTTTATCGCCATGATTTTGCCCATGATTTTGTGTTTTTTCCGCTGAATGGGGAAAAACAAGGATAAAGGGATACGGCAGACAAGCCAATCACCTGTCCCTGGATACCAAGGGTAACTGCCTCAGAGGAGGAAGCATGTTCCTGGATCGTTCTGCCAAATGGCTCCTGACGATCAACGCTTCATTTGCCGTTTCTGTCGCTTTGTCCAGCACCTTTGTCAATGTCTACCTATGGAAAGTGAAAAGCGATTACACCATGATCGGCCTGTTCAACCTGTTCCAATACCTCATGATTGCCATGACCTTCGTCCTTGCAGGATGGCTGGTCAAGCGCCGGGACCGCGTGGTTACCCTGCGCATCGGGGTTGTCGTATTGGCCTTGTTTTACCTTTCCGTGTTGTTGCTCGGCAAGCGCTCGGTGGATCATGTGTTGTGGCTGGGGGCCTTGTTGGGCGTTGGGAACGGCTTTTACTGGCTGGGCTACAATGTCCTGTATTTTGAAATTACGGAACCTGACAACCGGGATCGGTACAATGGAGCCGATGGTCTGTTCACCTCTCTTTCCGAAATCATTGCGCCGCTGTTGTCGGGTTGGCTGATCATGACGTTGTCCGACTTGTGGGGTTACTACGTGATCTTCGGGATTTCACTGGGGATTTTTTTGCTTGCGATCTTCATGACTTTTTTTCTCCCCAAACGGCCTTTGAAGGGCAGGTACGCCCTTTGTGCCGTTTACCGCCAGTCCCGGCAGAAGACGAAGTGGCATTATGCCATGCTGGCCTCCATTGGCCAGGGACTTCCCGACGCGGTGTTTGTGTTTCTCATTGGTTTGCTGGTGTATGTGGTGACCGGAAGCGAATGGAAATTGGGGCTGTTTTTCTTTGTCACAGCCGGGGTATCGCTGGTGGCATACTTCCTGGTCGGGCGGTTCATCAGGCGGAGCTGGCGGAATGCGTTTATCCTCCTGGGCGCGTTGATGATGTCCATTGCGGTCATTCCCAGTCTTTTTCAAACCCATTTTTGGACGATTATCCTTTTCGGGATTGGCCTCAGCCTGTTTGCGCCGTTTTTTCTCATCCCCTTGACCTCGACGGTGTTTGACCTCATTGGAGCCAACCGTTGGCGCGTCAAGACACGCGTTGAACATGTCGTCATGCGCGAGCTGGCCCTCAGCGTCGGGCGCCTGCTGGGGATTGTCGCCTTTCTCGTCTGGGTCCAGCTGACGCAGAAGACAGGTCACTTGCTCCTTTTGATCTTTATCCTCAGCCTGCTGCAGTGTTTTTCCTGGTTTTTCATGAAAAAAGCGGATGGGGTGCAGGACCGATGACGACAGCGGCGGAATTGATGCGGGAAAAGGTTTCGAGAAAATTGGACGAGAACGTGCAGCGGATGAACCACATTCTCGGCGTGGGCAAGAGTTTTGATGTGATCTGCCGCCATTATCAGCTTGCAGGCAGGCGGTTGGCCCTGTATTTTGTCGATGGCCTGGCCAAGGATGAGATCATGCAGCTCATCATGCAGCGCCTGGCAACGCTTAAGCGCGAGGATCTGGCTCCGGATGCGATGCAGAAACTGCTCCATACCCATTTGGGGTATCTGGAAGTGGAGACGCTGGATGCGCTCGAGGAGATCGTCACCGCCGTGCTGTCGGGCCCGCTGGCGCTGTTTGTTGACGGGGAGGAGCGGGCTCTGGTCATTGACGCCCGGACCTATCCGTCCCGGCAACCTGAGGAACCGGATATTGAGCGGGTGGTGCGCGGGGCACGGGACGGATTTACGGAGACGCTGATTTTCAACACGGCCCTCACTCGCCGGCGGGTGCGCGATCCTTCCTTGCGAATGGAATACCTTCAGATCGGGCGCCGTTCCAAAACGGATATCTGCCTGGCCTACCTGGAGGATGTGGCCGACCCCGAGCTGGTGGAAATGTTGCGGAAGCGGTTGAACCAGTTCCATCTTGACGGGTTGCCGATGGCCGAAAAGACGTTGGAAGAGTTTATTTTCCGCAAGAATTGGAACCCTTTTCCGCTGGTCCGTTACACGGAACGTCCCGACGTGGCGGCCGTCCATCTCCTGGAAGGCCATGTGCTCATCTATACGGATACCTCTCCCAGTGTCATGATCACGCCGACCACCCTGTTTCATCATGTCCAGCATGCCGAAGAGTACCGGCAGAAACCGATCGTGGGGGCTTTTTTGCGCTGGGTGCGGTTTTTGGCGATGTTCGCCTCTGTCTTCATCCCACCCTTGTGGTTGCTCCTGGTGATGGAACCGGAGATGACGGGAGAGAAGTGGGACTTCATCCGTCCGGAAACGGGAAAACCGATTTCCGTTTTTTGGCAGTTCTTCCTCGCCGACCTGGAAGTAGACATTTTGCGGATGGCGGCCATCCACACGCCGTCTTCCCTTGCTGCGGCCATCGGGATTGTGGCGGCCATTCTGATCGGTCAGGTGGCTGTGGATGTGGGGTTGTTTTCCAACGAGGTGATTCTTTACTTATCCATTGCGGCCATCGGCACCTTTGCCACGCCGAGTTACGAACTGAGCCTGGCCAACCGGCTGGTACGGCTGTTTTTGCTTGTCGTGGTGGTTCTCTTTCGCCTTCCGGGATTGGTGGCGGCTCTGATTTTCCTCTTTCTCCTGCTGGCCACCACGCGTTCTTTGAATACACCTTATTTGTGGCCGCTGATTCCATTCAACGGGCCGGCGCTGCTGGACATCCTGGTTCGCGCTCCCGTCCCCAGCAAACGGAAACGTCCCAGCGCCATTTCTCCCCAGGATCCGGATCGCTTGGATCGCTAAGCGTGTTCGTGTCACGAAATTCACGAAATTGAAGATTGTCCCTCCGTCGGCCTGATTGATATAATTATGGTAATTATGGCATGAAATTCCATCAATGAGGATCATCAGGGCTGGAGGAAGGGAGAGGCACTATGGTGGAGAAGAACTGGTTTGAGAAATGGCTGTTCTGGATGGACTGGCGAATCGGGACGCAGGTTGTGGTCGGCTTCTTGCTGGTCATCGCGATCTTTACGGCGGGGGTGGTGTTCAACGGGTTGCGGATTCAGAGTGTCTCGGAAGATTTCAACCAGATCGGCCAGACGGCTCAGGCGGCGGATGAGGTGTTCCGCATGCAAAGCCTGATTCAGGAAAAGATGATGATGCTCAATTTGTATTTCCTGAAGCCGGGTGAGGGGATCTATCAGGCCTATCAGTCCAAGGTCAAGGAACTGGAACCGCTGTGGGACAGGATCCCTTCCTTGCTGTCTTCACCGGCGGAAAAACAGCTGCTGGCCGCGGTGCGGGCAGAGGACCAGAAGCTGAACCAGTGGTTTGCGGAGCAAAGCGCTAAAGTCAGGGCAAATGGGGCTGGGATGGGGGACTCTGAGGACTCTGAGCGGCAAGACGACCCTGATCCGCTGGTACAGCTGGTTCAGATCAACGAGGCGATGACCAACCACTATACCGCCATCAACGGTTCTTTGCAGCAGCTCAACGCCCTCTTGAACCAGTCGGTCCATAAGCAACAGCAACAGGGGCAGTCCCATCTGAACCATTCCAACCTGATTCTGTTTTTGACGCTCGGCCTGGCCATCCTTTGCAGCGTGATCATCGCTTACTTTACCCGCATGGCGGTGCGGCCCATCAGCGAAATCACGCATATGGCGCAACAAGTGGCGGCCGGCAATTTGCGGGTTGAGGCCAGCGGGGTGCCTTTCAAAAATGAGTTCAGCCACCTGTCGCGCGGGATGAATCAGATGGTGGAAAATCTTCGCCTGCTGGTCGGGGAAATCGGCCAGGCGGGACAGGAGCTTTCGCGAGCGTCAGAAGGGGTATCAACCAGCGTGGAACAGTCGCTCAAGGCCAATGAACAGGTGGTCAAGGCAATTCAGGAGGTGGCCGCCGGAACAGAAAGCCAGGAGACGATTGCGGAAGAGACAGCGCGCGCGATGGATGAGATGGCTGGCGGTGTGAGCCGGATTGCCGAAACCTCTTCTGTTGTCTCCGAGGTGGCAGTGAACATGGCGGAAGAGGCCAGTCAAGGGAATCAATCCGTGCAGCAGGCGGTGGATCAGATGCGCACGATCCAGCAGTCCGCCCGTGAACTGTCCCGCGTGCTGAACGACTGGAAGGAACGCTCCGCGGAAATTGGCCAGATCATTGAGGCCATCACCGACATTGCCTCCCAGACCAATCTCCTGGCTCTCAATGCGGCAATTGAGGCTGCCCGGGCGGGAGAATACGGCAGAGGCTTTACGGTGGTAGCCGAGGAGGTTCGCAAGCTCTCCGATCAATCGGCCAGCTCGGCGCAGCAAATTGCCGAAGTGATCCAGAACATCCAGCAGGGCATCAGCACGTCGATGAAGGCGATGGACGAGGTAATGAAAGAGGTGGATTCGGGGATGACCATGGTCCACGAGGCGGGGCAGGCCTTCGAGAAAATCCTTCAGGAGGCGAAGCGGGTGTCCGGGGAGGTTCAGGACATCTCGGCTTCCACACAGGAAATGTCAGCCATCTCTGAACAGATTGCCGCTTCGATGGCCGATGCGGTCCAAAACACCAAGCAGCTTGCCGCCCATGCCCAGTCTGTGGCCGCCGCTTCCGAAGAGCAACTGGCCACGATGGATGAAATGCATGCTTCTGCCGAACGGCTGAGCCGTATGGCTCAGGAGCTGGAACGGTTGATCGGCCGGTTCCAGGTGTAGTCTTGTTCGTATGGCTTTTATGTTCGCAGGGCTTTAACGATAGTTGACAAACTGGAGATCCACCGGCAGATCGGCTTCTTTCAGCATGTGAATCACCTTTTGCAGATCGTCGCGGCTTTTTCCGGAGACGCGCAGCTGATCTCCCTGGATCTGGCACTTCACTTTGATCCCGGAATCCCGGATCAACTTGCTGATTTGTTTGGCTTGATCCTGCTGGATCCCCTGTTTAATCACAGCCCGTTGCCGTACGTTGCCACCGGCAGCGGGTTCTACTTTTTGGTAATCCAGGCTTTTCAGGGAGACCCCACGCCGGATCAGCTTGCTGGCAAGAACGTCTTTTACCTGTTCCAATTTAAATTCGTCATCGGAGAGAATGACGATCTCTTCCCCTTCCAGGGTGATACGGCTTTTGCTGCCTTTGAAATCATAGCGGGTTTCGATTTCCTTCATCGCTTGTTGGATGGCGTTGGTCACCTCGGCCAGGTTGACTTTGGACACGATGTCAAAGGAGTTTTCTTTTGCCATTTCGTTCCTCCTGTTAGGCTTTTTTTCCAGTATACCATGAACAAGCCGCAAGGATATCACCAAGGGTCAAAACAAAAAAGACGCCGCCTGAAAGGGGCGTCTGGGTGAAAGGGGATTGGGCAATTTAGGCCATGCCGACCACTTCGTAGCCTTCCTCGGCGATGGCTTTTTTCATCTCTTCAGTGGACACTTTCCCTGGCTCATAATCCACCGCGACGGTTTTTTTGTCCAGATCCACTGTGGCGGACGAAACGCCGTTAAGTCCGCGAACCGCTTTTTCCACGGCAGCCTTGCAATGGCCACAGGTCATTCCTTCTACTTTGAGCACAACATGCGCCGCCATTTCATTTGCCTCCTTACGCTGAAGAATCAAACCACGTATGGGATCTGATACATGTATGGGGTATAAGATTTATCGCTTTGATCTTACCAAACTTTTGCGTCTCCGGTCAATTCCGGCAACCTGGGACGGAAACGAGCATAAAATGCATGCAAAAAGCATGCGAACGGTAACGATGAGGCACACTGCAGATACACGGGCCTGTATCGGATATTGAGAAACAGGCGCCCTGAACTTATAATATGGATACGGGGTAATGGTATTCGATGCGATTCGACCCGCTTCGACCCTTTTTCGGGTCGTCGAAGCGGCCATTGAAGCAGCCGTTTTAAAGAGAGAGGCGACACATATTTAGGAGGGAGCAGGAATGTCAGCCGATTTGACAAGGGAAGCCTCCGGACAAAACCGGCAAAACCGGCAGAACCCGTCACATCGCAAAGCGATATTGGAGATTACCGGAATGACATGTGCAGCCTGTGCCAACAGGGTGGAACGGGCGTTGAACAAGGTGGAGGGTGTGGTTCAGGCCAATGTCAACCTGGCCAGCGAGAAAGCCACCGTGCGATACGTATCTGGCATGATTGGGGTGGATGCGTTGATCGCTGCCGTGGAAAAAGCCGGTTACCAAGCCAGGGAATCGGTTGCGGTCGACGAAGTGGCGAAAAAAGAAGCGCGGCAGCGTCGGGAACGCCGGCAATTGACCGCTTTTCTCCTTGGCGCATTGGTTTCCCTCCCCTTTCTCGTTCAGATGGTGGGGGATCTGACCGGTTTGCCATGGATGATGCCGCCATGGTTGCAGTTTGTCCTTGCTTCCGTCGTCCAATTCACGATTGGCTGGCGGTTTATTCGCGGCGCCTACCATGCGCTGCGGGGAGGCAGCGCCAACATGGACGTGCTGGTGGCGATGGGGACGCTGGCGGCTTACAGTTACAGCAGTGTGCTCTTTTTCATGGGGGCGCATGAAGGATTTTATTTTGAGGCCAGTGTGATCATCATCACGTTAATCCTGCTCGGGAAGTTCATGGAATCGCGCGCCAAGGGACGCACCTCAGAGGCGATGAAGAAGTTGATGGGTCTTCAGGCCAAGATGGCACACGTGATTCGCGACGGCCAGGTGGTGGATGTGCCTGTTGAGGAGGTGCAGGTGGGCGACCAGTTGCTTGTCAAGTCAGGCGAAAAGATCCCGGTGGACGGTGTGGTGGTGGAAGGACAGACGACGGTGGATGAGTCCATGCTGACTGGGGAAAGCCTGCCCGTGTCCAAAAGTCCCGGCGACAGGGTCGTGGGTGCCACGCTGAACAAACACGGCGCCATCCGGATGCGGGCGACGAAAGTGGGCAAGGATACGGTTCTCTCCCAGATCATCCGGATGGTGGAAGAGGCGCAAGGGTCAAAAGCGCCCATCCAGGATTTGGCGGACCGGATTTCCGGGATCTTTGTCCCGATTGTGGTCAGTCTCGCCCTTGTTACCTTCCTGTTGACATGGTGGTTTGCAGGGTTTACCCCGGCGCTCATCCATGCTGTGGCCGTGCTGGTGATTGCTTGTCCTTGCGCGCTCGGCCTGGCCACGCCGACCGCGATCATGGTCGGAACCGGGAAAGGCGCTGAAAACGGGGTGTTGATCAAAGGCGCGGAACACCTGCAGGCGTTGCAGGATGTAAACGCGGTGATCCTGGACAAGACCGGGACGATCACCAAGGGAGAACCGGAACTGACTGATGTGGTGGCGCTGGGCAATCTCCGTAAGGAGCAGTTGTTGCAAATGGTGGCCAGTGCCGAACAGGCTTCCGAGCATCCCCTGGCTCAGGCCATCGTCCGGGGTGCCCGCCAGCGCGGGCTGAAGCTGCAAGAAGTCAGTCAGTTTGAGGCGGTGCCGGGCCACGGCATTCGTGCCAGGGTGGGCGATGAGACGCTTTTTGTGGGGAACAAAACATGGATCGCGATGCAAGCCGTCAACCTCGAACCCTATCTGCCGGCCATCGATGCGCTGGAAGGGCAGGGGAAGACGGTGATGTTGGCCGCCAAACGCGGCAGATTATTGGGTTATCTGGCCGTAGCCGATACCGTTAAGGAAACATCGGCGCAGGCTGTTGCCGAGCTGCATCAAATGGGGATAGAAGTGTACATGCTGACTGGTGACAACCGCCGGACAGCCGAGGCGATCGCCGCCCAAGTGGGGATCGATCAGGTGTTTGCGGAAGTTCTGCCGGAAGAAAAGGCGGCCTGGGTGAAAAAGCTGCAGCAGCAAGGAAAACGGGTAGCCATGGTAGGTGACGGAATCAATGATGCTCCCGCCCTGGCAACGGCTGATGTGGGGATTGCCATCGGTACCGGAACAGATGTGGCGATGGAGGCGGCGGATATCACGCTGATGCGCGGTGACCTGTTGTCCCTCGTGGCCTGCATTCAGCTCTCTCAAGCCACCATGCGCAAGATCAAGCAAAATCTTGGTTGGGCGTTCGGTTACAACATTTTGTTGATTCCGGTGGCTGCAGTCGGCTTGTTGAACCCGATTCTGGCCGGCGCGGCCATGGCCTTCAGTTCCGTTTCCGTCGTCACCAATGCCCTTCTTCTGAACCGCTGGAGACCTAAAGTAAAAAGCAAACCACTTATCCGGACGCATCAGGCAGCATAGGATAGAAGTGAAGCCTCTCCGCCCATAAAGACGGGAGAGGCTTTCCCCGTTTTTAACGAACAGACGCTTTGTTCGTGAGGTGTTTGCTGCGCAATTGCCCGCATGCCGCATCAATATCGGTGCCGTGCTCCCGGCGGATGCCGCAGTTGATGCCTTTTTTCTTGAGCGTTTCATAAAATGTCTGAATGGCTTGGGGAGAACTGCGCTGGTATTGCTGGAATTCGTTTACAGGATTATAGGGAATGAGGTTCACATAGACCAGATGGCGCATCGGGCGAACCAGTTCGGCCAGCTGGAGCGCCTCTTCTGGATGATCATTGACATCCTTCAGCAAGATGTACTCAAATGTGATGCGGCGGTTGGTTTTGGCCAAATAATACCGGCAAGCTTCCATCAATTCTTTTAAGGGATAGGCCTTGTTGATTTTCATGATTTCCGTGCGCAGTTTGTCATTGGGCGCGTGCAGCGATACCGCCAAATTGACTTGCAAATTGGCGTCGGCGAAGGCATAGATTTTGGGAACGATCCCGCTGGTGGACACGGTGATGTGCCTGGCCCCGATAGCCAGACCCTGCGGTGCGTTGACGATGCGCAGGAACTGCATTAAATTGTCATAATTGTCAAAAGGCTCTCCGATCCCCATCACCACAAGATGACTGACCCGTTGCCCCGGTTCATGGCGGTCAAGGTACTGTTGAACCTTCACCACTTGCTCAACCATCTCTCCGCTTGACAGATCGCGGTTTTTGGACAGCAAGCCACTGGCACAAAACGAACAGCCGATATTGCACCCCACCTGCGTGGTCACACAGACAGACAAACCATACCGGTGTCTCATCAAAACCGTTTCGATCAGATGGCTGTCCGCCAATTTGAACAGAAACTTAATCGTTCCGTCGGCTGCCCGTTGATTCAGTTGTTCGCTCATGGATTGCATGCAAAAGTGCTCCTGCAATATTTGCAAGCATTCACGATTGACATTTTTCATCTCCGGCCAGTCATGGACCGATGCTTATACAGCCAATCCCAGACTTGTTTGGTCCGAAACGTTTTCTGTCCACGTTCCCTCAGCCAATCCGACAGTTGTTCGAAGGTGATTCCGTAGATGGATGGTTTCATGGCTCTCCCCTCCCTTTTTTCATCAGGGACAATCTTCCGCTTATCATACCATATCTTGTTTTTGCTCGTCTGGCAGGATTGCTGCAGGCCATGCTCTCCATTGCTTATCCTTTCATCATTTCCTCGATTTGCTTCAACTTTTTCTTTTCCTCACACGCTTTTTTCTTGTCGTTTGTCCATGCTTTCTGATTCATTTCTTGCAGTTCCTTATACAACTTGTTATCCGTCGTGACATGAAGCTCGGCTTCTGGAAATTGCTTTTCAAGCCTCTCAAATGTTTCCTTTCGGATGGATTTCAGGCGCAGGCGGTTAAAATTGCTGACCTTTAACGCCACATTCAGTTGATCGTCGATTTGGACGGCCACCGCATCATCCACGCCTTTCGTCTTGCGGGCCAGCTGAATGGCCTGTTGTTCTTGATCAAAGTGCCGCACGGGCACCTCCTGACACTTTTTGTCTTCTGATCCACCTTGCGGTTTTTGATTGGGCTGGGGAGAACAGGCGCTGACCAATATGAAAGCTGACAGCAAGCAAACCAGCAGGCGCATGGGCATCGTCATTCCTCCTCTGCAGACAGGGATATATCTTGGCTGATTCTGAGACATACTTAAGAAAGAATCAATGCTTCTCGCATATTGACCTGTTTAAGTAAGGAACGGATCCGTTCGAGGCGTCTTGTATCGGTTGTAACATGTTTCGGTTTACATGAGGAAATGCTTCCCATTTCATGGGGATTTATTCACGAGAGAAGCAAGGAAAGAAGCAAGGAACATCTGATCAGGAGGCATGCAAAAATGACTGTCGGAACCCAGGTCAAAAAGACGGCTGTCCTGCTCAAAGGGATTGAGGCGACGATTCGCGCCTACGCGGAGACCACCCAGCATCCCGAAGCCAAGGAAATCTGGTCCAGACAAATTCCGCGCGTGGAAGAGGTGATTGATCAGCTGGAAAAACGGGTTCAGACATTGGAGAGAGAGGAACCGCAGTATAAGGGATATTAGGACAAGGATGAGATAAGGATAAGATTGAAGCAGAGAGGAAGACGATCGTGCCAGAGTATGCAGCCGTACTCATCAAAACTTTTCTTCTGTTCTTTGCCGTCATACTCATCAGCCGCCTGGTGGGCCGCCGCTGGCTGGCGGCAAGAACAGGCTGGGAACGCGTTTGGATGATGATATTCGCTTTTTTTGTCGCTGGTTTGGCGGTCAACCTGATTCCGCTCAGGGAGGGGCTCTTGGCACTTGCCATGTGGACGGGCCTGGCTGTGCTTGTCAACTATATGATGCTCAAGAGCAAGGCCGTGCGGGATTTGCTGGAGGGGCGGGAAATTGTCGCCATTCAGCATGGGAAGGTATTGGAAGACAACCTCTGGGAGGCGCGGATGAACCCGGAAGATTTCTTGCGCCAGCTCAGGAGCAAACAAATTTTTCAGGTGGCGGATGTGGATTTTGCCGTGATCGAGTCGGACGGGGAGGTCAATGTGCTGCTGAAGTCGGATCAAAAGCCCCTGACCCCGGCTGATTTTGGACGCGTGGCCGCCCCTGAGGACGCGCCGCAGACCGTGATTCTTGATGGAAACATTCTCGATGAAGGATTGCGGAATTTGGGATTGAACCGGGGCTGGCTTCTCAATGAACTGGAAAAAAAAGGGATTTCCGCTGAAAACGTGTTGATCGGACAGGTGGATTCACATGGCGACTTGTACGTGGACCTGTTTGACGATGCCTTGCAGGTGCCACCGCCTTCAACGCGACAATTGCTGGAGGCGCAGCTTGAACAGGCAGAAGCCGATTTGCGGAGCTATTCTCTGGAGGTAAAGGATCCGGCCGTTCAGGCGATGTTTCAAGAGTGTTCCGATAAAATGAGGCAAGTCCGCCAGGAATTGGAACCATTGCTTCGTTGAAGGGAGGATGAGCCATGTCCCACAAGAAAAAGAAAAAAATGACTCCTACCCAGCAAAAATATCACGTTTTTGCGAAGGGGAGAGAACCTCACCGGCCGGTTTTCCTCAACTGTGTCAAAGCGTTTGTTGTCGGTGGCACCATTTCTTTGATCGGTCAGGGGATCTCCACCTTTTATATGACCTTTTTCAACTTCACGGAAAGGACGGCCGGCGATCCGACCGTGGCCACCTTGATCTTTCTCTCTGCATTATTGACGGGGTTGGGAGTATATGACCGGCTTGGCCAATGGTCAGGGGCCGGTTCTGCCATTCCGGTGACCGGGTTTGCCAACACCATTGCCTCGGCCGCGATTGACTATCGGACGGAGGGGTTTGTCCTGGGGGTCGGCGGCAACATGTTCAAACTGGCCGGCTCGGTGATTGTCTTTGGTGTCTTTTCCGCCTTTGTCGTCGCGATGCTGAAGACGATTTGGCTGACATGGGTGGTTGGGGGTGCGGGCGGATGAGGAAGGGCCGAACATGGCTTTTTCCCGGCAAGCCGGCGATCCTTGCCTCCGCGGCAGTCGGGGGGCCCATGGAGGCACGGGGACCGCTCGCCCGAGATTTCGATGTGTTGCACGAGGATTTCTGGCTTGGCCAGGACAGTTTCGAAAAGGCGGAGCGAAAATTGTTGGAACAAGCTTGTGAAAAAGCCATTGCCAAGGCCGGGATGAAAAAAGAGGATATCCAGGTTTTTTTGGCCGGCGATTTGATGAACCAGATCATCACCTCCAATTTTACTGCCCGGACGTTGGCCGCGCCTTACCTCGGGCTGTTTGGCGCCTGTTCCACGTCTATGGAAGGGTTGGCGCTGGCCGCCTTGATCGTGGATGCGGGGAAGGCGGAACGGGTGCTGACCGGAGCGGCCAGTCACAATGCCGCCTCGGAGCGGCAGTATCGCTATCCCACAGAATACGGTGCGCAAAAGCCTGACACCGCGCAGTGGACCGTCACCGGGGCGGGAGCAGGAGTGGTGGTCAAAGAAGGAAAAGGGCCCCGGATCACCGCAGCGACCATCGGCCGGGTAGTGGACATGGGAATTCAGGATCCGTTCAATATGGGCGCGGCGATGGCACCGGCAGCAGTGGACACGATTGAGACCCACTTGCGTGATTTGCAGCTGGACGCCGATTATTATGATCTCATCCTGACGGGGGACCTGGCCCGTGTCGGCCATCGGATCTGTATCGATTTGCTCTCGGAACATGGCATGGCCATACCGCAGGACCGTTTTGCCGATTGCGGCCTGATGATCTACCGTGAGGACCAGCAAGTGTTTGCAGGAGCAAGCGGCGCCGCCTGTTCCGCGACTGTTTTTTACGGACATATTTTGCGGGAGATGGAACGGGGAAATCTCAACCGCGTGCTGATGGTGGCGACGGGGGCCCTCCTTTCCCCGATTTCCTTTCAGCAAAAGGAGAGCATTCCTTGTATTGCGCATGCTGTTGCGGTGGAAAGGGTGAATGAGGGTTGATTTATTTCTGGGCTTTTGTCGTCGGGGGTCTTATCTGTGTCATAGGCCAGTTGATGTTTGATGTGCTCAAGCTGACTCCTGCGCATACCACCAGTGCGCTGGTGGTCGCCGGCGCGATTCTGGGAGGGCTGGAGTTATATGAACCCTTGATTGATTTTGCCGGAGCGGGAGCCACGGTACCGATTACCAGCTTCGGGAATTCGCTGGTTCACGGCGCCATGGCGGAGGCCGAACGGAGCGGCCTGGTGGGCGTGCTGACCGGGATTTTTGAAGTGACCAGCGCAGGGATTTCGGCCGCCATCATTTTTGGCTTTTTGATGGCGTTGATCTTCCGTTCGAAGGGATGAGCCGGATGAATCTCATGACAAGAGATGTATTGACGCAGCCAATCCACTACTGGTAAAGTGGGAATAGCACTGGGAGCCCGTTCCGCCGGGGATGGGCTTTCTTCTTTTAGCGTCGTGAGTGGAGAAAGAAAGGACGGATGACGCGATGGAATTTGAACTGAGCCCCGCAGAAAAGCAGGAGGTTGAGCGGCAGTATGCCCTTTTGCGGCGCGGCGTGGCCGAGATCGTGCCGGAGGAGGAGTTGTGGCGGAAACTGGCCCGCAGCATCAGGACAGGCCAACCGCTGCGCGTCAAGTTGGGCCTGGACCCTTCTGCGCCGGATATTCATCTGGGGCATACCGTTGTTTTACATAAGTTGCGCCAGTTTCAGGAACTGGGGCACGAAGTTCACCTTGTGATCGGCGACTTTACGGGGCGCATCGGCGATCCGACGGGAAAATCGGAGACGCGCAAACAGCTGACGGAAGAGGATGTCAAGCGAAATGCGCGAACCTATGTGGAGCAGTTTGCCAAGGTGCTGGATACGTCCAAAGCGGTTTTGCATTACAACAGCCAGTGGCTGGCCCCTCTCACCTTCGCGCAAGTGATTGAGCTGGCGGCAAAAATTACGGTGGCCCGGATGCTGGAGAGGGAAGATTTTGCCAAGCGAATGCAGATGGAGCAGCCGATCAGCGTCCATGAGTTTTTCTATCCGTTGATGCAAGGGTATGATTCAGTCGCTTTGAAGGCCGATGTGGAGCTGGGAGGAACCGATCAGAAGTTCAATCTGTTGATGGGCCGCATGTTGCAGCGCGAATACGGACAGGAGCCCCAGGTGGCGGTGATGATGCCGCTCATCGAGGGGCTGGATGGCGTACAGAAGATGAGCAAAAGCCTTGGCAACTACATCGGTGTGAATGATGCGCCGCAGGAGATGTACGGAAAAACCATGTCGGTGCCCGATGAGTTGATGCCGAAATATTACGAGCTGTTGACCGACCTCCCCCTGGAAGAAGTGGCGCAGATTCGAACGCAGCTGGAAAACGGGCGGCTTCATCCCCGCGATGCCAAGATGCGCTTGGCGAGAACGCTTGTTCGTATGTATCACGGTGATGCGGCGGCAGATGAGGCTGAGCGTCATTTTGTCACCGTGTTTCAACAAGGTGCTTTGCCGGATGAAATTCCGGATGTTTCCATTTCCCGGGAAATCGCACGAGATGGAAGCATCTGGATTGTCCAATTGCTGACGGCCTTGAACCTGGTGCCCTCCAATGCGGAAGCTCGCCGGATGATTCAACAGGGCGGGGTTCGGATTGACGGTGAAAGGGTGGATGATGTGAATCGCCAGGTTGTCGTCCGTGACGGCATGATCGTGCAGGTCGGGAAACGCAAGTTTGCCCGGGTAAAGCTGGACTGAAGCGTGCTGATCTCGGCAAATGCCATGAGAAATGCCATGGGAAAGGCGATAAAACATAAAAAAAGCTGCTTTTGCAAGGCGGCAAACGCCTTGCGAGCAGCTTTTTGCTTTATTGCGTGGCTTTTATCGCGTGATTGCGTGATGATTACGTCTGGCTATTATCCTTCCTGGGCGAATTGACGTGCCAGGTTGAACACTTCACCCAGTCGGCGGACGGTTTCTTCCGCTTCCTTGATAATCCGTTCCATCAGTTCTTTGGCGGTGGGAACGTCTTGAATCAGGCCGACCGATTGTCCGCAGGACCAGACGCCGCCGTCAATATCCCCATCAAAGTACACCGCCTTGCTCCGTTGTCCGGTGATGTAGGGGAGGAGTTCCTCCAGGCCTTTGCCTTCCTGTTCCAGTTCCATCACCTTGCGGCTGACTTCGTTGAGCGCCACGCGCGAGGGCGATTTGATATTTTTCTGTATGATGGTGGTTTGTGTTTCATCTGCCTCGATCATCCACTGCTTCACCTTTTCGTGGACGATGGATTCCTTGACGGCCATGAAGCGGGTGCCCATCACCACGCCTTCCGCGCCTAATGCCAGTGCCGCCGCCACACCTTGACCCGTGGCAAAACCGCCGCCGGCGAGCACCGGAATCTTGACGGACTGGACCGTCCGCGGAATGAGGACGACCGCGCCGATATCTTCCATGCCCGGGTGCCCGCCCGTTTCAAAGCCGACCACGCTGACCGCATCGACACCGACCCGCTCTGCCGTACGCGCGTATTTGACCCCCGGAACCTTGTGGATCACAATACAACCGCCATCTTTAAGCGGTTTCATGATGGGTTCAGGGCTGCGGCCGCTGGTTTCGACGATCCGGACTCCTTCTTCCAGCAGAACTTCGATATAGGCTTCATTGGGGATCGGCCGGCTGCTGGGAAAGAGACTGAGGTTGACGGCAAAAGGTTTTTTGGTCAGTGATTTTACCCGCCGGATTTCGCGGCGCAGGTTTTCCGGTTCGCCTTGGGTGACGGAGGTGATTGTTCCCAGTCCTCCTGCTTCCGAGACCGCCGCCGCCAGTTCCGCCCGTCCTACCTGAAACATTCCTCCCAGCATGATCGGATATTCGATGCCGACCAATTCTGTAAAGCGTGTCTTGATCATCGTCTTCACATCCTTGTCTCGTGATTGTTTTTTGTTTTCTTTATTTTTTATTTGTTTTATTAAATAAAAATAGATCAGAGATGATGACGGTTGCGAATCTCCATGGCAAAACACGTCATTTGGCCACTCTGTTGTTCATTATCTTATAAATAAACTACGAGTTCAACCCAGTTTTTAGAGAGGAAAACTTAATAGAGAGGAAAACGCAATCCCTTTAGTTAGAATTGAGCGTATTGATCACAAAAATCGCAAAGAAAATGCATCAAAGACTGTTCCGTAATGTCATATGATGTGATATACTTTTGGCAAGGTTTGAAACCGCATTCAATCTGTTTTTTGATGAATGAATGTTCAATCATATGCTGTCCGTCATCATTTTTGGGTTACAGGAGGTGCCTATTCTTGGCAGAAAAAGTCTGGCATCAATTTTGGCCAAAAGGATTGCCGAAAAATATCCAATATCCGGAATTGCCTGTTGGATCCATTTTGAAGGGAAGCGCCGAGCGGTATGGAGACAAGGTGGTGTTAGTGTATGAAGGCCATTCGCTGACCTTCCGCCAGCTATATGAGCAATCGCTGCGGTTTGCCAACGCCCTGAGGAGGAAGGGGATCGGCAAAGGTGACGTGGTGGCCATTCATATGCTTAACACGCCGCAATATGCCGTTGCCTACTATGGAATCATGCTTTCCGGCGCCACGTTTTCACCCGTCAATCCGTTGCTTCCGCCTCACGACCTGGCGTATCAGCTGAATGATTGCGGGGCAAAGGCCGTGGTCACCCATGAGTTGATGGCCAAGGCGATTCAGGCCGTCCAGTCGAATACGAGGGTGCAATTTGTGGTGCTGACGGGCGAGTCGGAAGCGTCCGGCACCCAACCTGTCGATCCCTCCGGTTATGGGGAGAACTGGCACAGTTTTCTTGACCTTTTGTCAAAAGAACAACCGGAACCGTTCGAGGTGCCCATCGATCCGCGGCGCGATCTGGCCCACTTGGCCTATACCGGCGGGACGACAGGCCGCTCCAAAGGGGTGATGTTGCCCCACTATAATGTGGTAGTCAATACGATTCAGTTTGCCTGTTGGGGAACGGCCAGCCGACCGGTGACCGATGGAGAGCGGCTCTGGCTGGAACCGGTCGATCCGTCCCTCATCGGTGAGGATGCGGAGTACCGCGTGCCGCTCGGGGAAGGGGTTCTCGTGAACATTACCCCGTGGTTCCATGCGATGGGAACGGTCGGGTACCTGAACAACCCGATCTTGACGGGAACAAAATTGATCCTTCACAGCCGGTTTGACCCGACCAAGTATCTGGAGGATGCGGAGAAGTACCGGGTAACCACCATCGGCGGGGCCCCGCCCGTCTTTGTCGCGCTGCTGCGGCACCCTGATCTGGCGAAACGGGATCTGAGTTCCGTGCGAAGCATCGCCTCTGGGGCAGCCCCGTTGCCGCAGGAGCTGATCCACCTGTTGCAGCAGCGTTTTCCGGAGGCCACGATTGTGGAGGCGTACGGGATGACGGAATTGACGATGGGCGCCATTTCCAATCCGAGCGGCCGCAGCGGCCTGCGCAAAGTGGGGAGCATCGGCATCCCCGTATTTGATACGGAATGCAAGATCGTGCCGCTGGAAGGCGGGGAAGAGCCGCTGCCGCCCGGTGAAGTGGGAGAGATCTGTGTCCGCGGCCCGCAGGTGATGGCCGGATATTACAACAATCCGGAAGAGACGGCCAAAGTGTTGAAAGACGGTTGGATGTACACGGGTGACGTGGGGTACATGGATGAGGACGGGTATGTTTTTATCGTCGACCGCAAGAAAGACATGATGATCTACAAGGGGTACAATGTGTATCCGCGTGAGCTGGAGGAGATCCTCTTCCGTCATCCTGCGGTGGCCAATGCGGCCGTGATCGGCAAGCCGGACCCGGAAGTGGGCGAGATTCCAAAAGCTTTTGTGGTTCTCAAGCCGGACAGCCAGGTGACGGCCGAAGAGTTGATGTCCTTTGTCAATGAACAGGTGGTTCCGTACAAGAAACTGCGGGAAGTGGCGTTTGTCGACGAAATTCCTGTCAGTGCCGCAGGAAAGGTGCTCAAGCGGGTGTTGCGGGAGATGGAAATGAAGGGCAGTGCGTAGTGGCCATTCGCTGACCATTAGCTGGCCGTTTTCGGCTTTGACCATTTATGAACGCGTGAGAGGGGAAACGAGATGGGCATCATGGATACACCGGAACATGAACTGTTTCGCCAGTCGCTGCGCAAGTATCTGCAAAAGGAAATCGTGCCGCATTTTCCCCAGTGGTACAAGGAACGTCAGGTGCCGAAGGAGATCTGGAAATCGTTCGGGAGCCAGGGGTTTCTCTGTCCCTGGCTGCCGGAAGAGTACGGCGGCAGCGGGCTGGGATTTGATTATTCTGTCATCATCATGGAAGAAATGTCACGGGCCGATGTAGATATTCCTTTTGTCCTGCATTCGGATGTGGTGGTGCCTTACCTTTATTCCTACGGCAATGAGGAACAACGGCGCCGCTGGCTGCCCGGTTGCGCTTCCGGGGAAATTCTGACGGCCATTGCGATGACCGAACCCGGTACCGGCTCCGACCTGGCCGCCGTGGAGACGACGGCGGTCCGGGACGGGGATGACTACATCATCAACGGTGAAAAGGTGTTCATTACCAATGGCTGGGATTGCGATCTGGTGATTGTCGTCGCCAAGACCGGCCATCACGAGAAGCCGCACAAAAACATCAGCCTCTTTGTTGTCGAAGACGGCACGCCGGGATTCATCAAGGCGAAGAAGATGGAAAAAATGGGCCGTCACACCGAAGGGACGGCCGAGCTGGTCTTTGACAACTGCCGGGTGCCGCGCAGCAATCTCCTCGGCGAAGAAGGAAAAGGCTTTTATTATCTGATGGAAAAGCTGCAACAGGAACGTTTGGTGGCGGCCATCGGCTCCCTGTGCGCCGCCGAGAAGATGTTTGCCGAAGGCCTTGAATATGCCAAGACGAGAAAGGCGTTTGGCCGGCCCATCGGCAAATTCCAGTACAACAGCTTCAAACTGGCCGAAATGGCCACTGAAATCGAGATTGCCCGCACCTTTGTGGAGCGGCTCATCGCAGAGCATCTGGAAGGAAAGGATTTGGTCACCAAGGTGTCGATGGCCAAGTGGTGGATTTCTGAAATGGCCAACCGGGTGGCGGCGGACGTTCTGCAACTTCACGGCGGATACGGGTACATGGAGGAATTCCCCATCTGCCGTCATTACCAGAATGTGCGAGTGGACACCATCTTCGCCGGGACCAATGAGATCATGAAGGTGATTATTGCGAGACAATTGGGATTGTAGGGAGTGAACGTTGTTGGATGCGCATATGAATCAGCAGATCATTTTAGTGAGCCGGCCAAAGGGAATGCCGACGGATGAAAACTTTGCCATCGTTGAAACGCCCATTCCGCAACCGAAAGAAGGGGAAGTGCTCATTCAGACCCTGTATTTGTCCGTCGATCCGTACATGCGCGGCAGAATGAGCGATCGGAAGTCGTACGTTCCGCCCTATGAGCTGAATGGCGTGGTCGGTGGAGGTGCCGTTGGACGGGTGCTGCAATCCAAGTCGCCTTCTTACCGGGAAGGGGATATCGTCCTCGGCAATTACGGCTGGCAGCGTTATGCGGTGGCTTCCGCCGATCAATTGCAGAAGGTCAACCCTGAACTGGCGCCGATCACCACCGCGCTAGGCGTTCTGGGCATGCCGGGATTGACCGCCTATTTCGGGCTGCTCGACATCGGCCAGCCGAAAGAAGGGGAAACGGTTGTGGTATCCGGCGCGGCTGGCGCTGTGGGCATGACGGTTGGACAGATCGCCAAAATCAAAGGCTGCCGTGTGGTCGGTATTGCTGGGTCAGACGAAAAAACCGCTTACTTGGTTCAGGAACTGGGGTTTGATGCGGCCATCAACTACAAAACGGCGACCGATCTCCGCGAAGATCTCAAGGCTGCCTGTCCGAACGGTGTCGACATCTACTTTGACAATGTCGGCGGAACGATTTCCGATGCCGTCATGACAATGCTCAATTACCAGGCCCGCATTCCGCTGTGCGGACAAATCGCGCTCTACAACCTGGAGAAGCCGGATGTCGGTCCGCGCATGCAAACCCAGCTTCTGATTACCAGTTCCTTGATGAAGGGATTTATTGTCAGGGATTATGCCAGCAGGTTTGAGGAAGGCATCTCCCAGCTGGCGCAGTGGGTCCGGGAAGGACGGCTGAAGTACAAAGAGAACATTGTGGAAGGATTTGAAAACACGATCAAAGCCTTCCTGGGGCTGTTTACGGGAGAAAATCTCGGCAAGCAACTGGTCAAGGTGGCCGACTAACAGGTGAAACAATAGATATAGATAGGATGTTCGTGATGCCGTACGGGGCTGACCCTGGTCACAGACCTGGGGGACAGCCCTTGCGGTTTTTACAAGCGCCTCTCAAATGTCCGAATCCGTTTCCGATGAGTGGGTCCTTCGTCAAAATTTAATTGGCGATTTCGTAGTAAATATCCATTAGAGCACGAGCGGCCTGGCCGAGATAGCGGTCTTTCCGATAAGCAAACACGACGGTCCGGGTCGGTTGCTCTTCAAGTTCCATGTACAACGGTTGCTTCTTGTCCACAATCGAGGATTTTTGGATTAAATCGGGAATCAATGTCACGCCTAGTCCGTACGCAGCAAAAGCTTGTGCCGTTTCAATGTTGTTTGTCTCATATGCAATACGTGGTTGAAAGCCCGCTTTGGCGCACAGTTCAAGCATGGAGTAACGAAGTTTATATTCTTTTTTGAGTAAAATGAATGGGCAATCTGCCAATTCAGCCAGAGAAATCCGAGGCACCCGTTTTTCGACGAAGAATGCCAACCTGTCGGACATCCATGGCTTGCATTCGGTCGGCAGGGCAGCATAAATAGGTTCTGTAAACATTGGTCTGGTAGCAATGCAAGCGTCTTCTACGGGCAAGGACAGAATGGCAATATCCACCGAGCCTTGTGCAGTCAGATGGTGAAGCGCGCCGGTGGATTCCTCAATCAGATCGATCCGAACATTTGGGTAGCGCAACTGATATTGTTCGAGCAATGAAGGAAGTAGATGCCTGACGGTGATCGGTGTTGCACCGATCGTCAGCGTGTGTCCCATGCCGACCGTTCTCTCAAACATCTCCCTTTTAAGGTCTTCTTTCAATTGTACGATTTGTTCGGCGCGTTTCAAAAACAGCATGCCTTCTGGTGTCAGAGAGGTCCCTTTAGGCCCTCGGTAAAACAAACGTACCCCCAGTTCATCCTCCAATTTAGCAATTTGTTGGCTTAAAGACGGTTGGGCTATGTGCAGATTGGCTGCCGCCTTGGTGAAACTTCGTTGTCGGGCCACTTCAACCGCGTACTCAAACAGGCGCATTTCCATGACCATCACCTCATAGATAATGCCTATGGGATCCATAGTAATTATATTTTAGACAATAATATTAACGAATGTTAGTATTATAAGCAAGAAAATACAATATTTTTCTTGAAAGTAAGAGTTATTGATGGTTAAGTTTATAAACAAAATATAAAAACTAAAAACGATGATTTTAAATGTATTGAATGCGTAGTTTCCCATGGGGGGATATGACGTGGACTTTTCGTTGACCGTTTTTCAGAAACAGATTCAAGAGACGGTACGTGCGTTGTCGAGCAAGTACGATTTGGAATATTGGCGCGAAAAAGATCGTACAGGGGAGTATCCGTGGGAGTTTGTCAAGGAATTGGCGGAGGGCGGTTGGCTGGGGGCGATTATTCCTGAGGAGTATGGTGGTCAAGGGATGGGAATTATGGAAGCGTCACTGATTTTGCACGAGGTGGCCGCTTCCGGTGCGGGAACGAGTGGCGCATCAGCTGTTCATTTTTACATGTTTCCTCCGATGCCAATCATCAAGTACGGATCGGAACAAATGAAACGTAAGTATCTCCCGGCCATTGCGCGCGGGGAACTGCTGATGGCCTTCGGTGTCACGGAACCAAATGCCGGTTCGGATACATCGCGAATCAGCACACGGGCGGAGAAGCGGGGGCAAAAGTGGGTGATCAACGGACAAAAAGTGTGGTCGACGAATGCCCAGAATGCTCAGAAGATGTTGTTGCTTACTCGCACGTCGCCCCGCGATGATAAAAGGCCTTTTGATGGCATGACATTGTTTTTTGTAGATTTGGACAGAACGCACTGTACCATTCGAAAAATCGATAAACTTGGGAGAGCGGCTGTCGATTCGAATGAGGTTTTTATCTCCGACCTGGAAGCTACGGATGACGATATTGTGGGAGAGGTTGGAAAAGGGTTTTATCATCTTATCGACGGACTGAATCCTGAACGGATTGTCATTGCGATGGAAGCCATCGGGATAGGCCGGTTTGCTCTTAACCGGGCAGCGCAGTATGCAACTGAAAGAATTGTCTTTGACCGTCCCATAGGTCAAAACCAGGCAATTGCACATCCCTTGGCCCAGGCCTGGGCACAACTTGAGAGCGCCGAGCTGTTGGCCATGAAGGCAGCGTGGCTATTTGATCATGGGCTGCCTTGTGGAAAAGAGGCCAACGCCGCGAAGTTCCTGGCGGCGGAAGTGGGATTTTTTGCCTGTGACCAGGCATTGCAGACGCTGGGAGGTTTCGGATATTCCAAGGAATATCACATCGAGAGATTGTGGCGGGAAGTGCGTTTGTACAAGATTGCTCCGATATCACAACAAATGGTTCTCAACTATTTGTCCACCCATGTCCTTGGACTTCCGAAGTCATACTGAAGATGAGAAGGAGGGTAGCCAAGATGGAGATTTACGACAAACTTTTTATCGGTGGCGAATGGGTGGAGAGCAGCTCTTCCAAGAAATGGATATGGCTTTGATGTGCGATATCCGGTCTGCTTCAGAAAACGCCAGATTTTCCGAAGGATATATCCGTGTGGGGCTTGTTCCTGGAGATGGCGGGGCATACTTTCTTCCAAGAATGGTCGGTATTTCCAAAGCGTTGGAACTGTTGTGGACGGGCGATTTCATTTCTGCAAATGAAGCAAAAGAATTAGGGATTGTCAATCGCGTATATTCCGCCGAGGATTTGATGCCCAAGACATTGGAATTTGCAGAAAGGATCGTCCATTCACCTACCATCGCCATCCGGATGATAAAAAGGGCCGTTTATCAGTCTGTGAATCTTGACCTGCGAACGGCATTGGATCTTATTTCTTCCCATTTTTCTATCGTGAGAGATACGGAAGATCATAAAGAAGCGTTGGCTGCAATGTTAGACAAAAGAACACCCCATTTCACCGGAAATTAATGCATCAGCTCAAGTTCGTTGTTCAGGTTTTAAAAATTGGCGTTGATGGTTCATTGTGGTATGTTAATGATGGTACAACCTTGGCGAACATGCAGGGATTTCCAAGTGGAATTGACCATTTTTTTGAAAAATGAGGTGTTGAAATGGGATTGGTTCAAGATAAGAACATCCTGATCATGGGAGTGGCCAACAAGCGCAGCATTGCTTGGGCCATCGCCCAGGCTTTGCATCGGGAAGGGGCGAAGCTGGCTTTTACCTATCAGGGCGAGCGCTTTGGCAAAAGCGTCAAGGAACTGACCGACGAAAGCATGCCTGGCTCCCTGCTCCTGCCGTGTGACGTGACCAAAGAAGAAGAAATCCAGCAGGTGTTTTCCCGTCTGAAGGAACACTTCGGGGTGCTTCACGGTGTGGTGCACAGTCTGGCCTATGCGAAAACCGAAGATCTGGAAGGTGCCTTTTTGGACACGTCACGGGACGGATATCTGCTGGCCCAGGAGATCAGCGCCTATTCACTGGTCGCCGTAGCGCGGGCTGCCAGGCCGTTGATGACGGAAGGCGGGAGCATCATGACCATGACCTACCTTGGCGGGGAGCGGGTGGTGCCCAATTACAACGTGATGGGCGTGGCCAAGGCGGCTTTGGACATGAGCGTCCGCTATCTGGCCAATGATCTGGGACCTGAGAACATCCGCGTCAACGCTATTTCTGCCGGTCCGATCCGCACGCTGGCGGCCAAGGGTGTGAAAGATTTTAACACGTCGCTGCATACCATGCAGGAGAAGGCACCGCTGCGCAGGGGCACTGATCCGGCTGAGGTGGCAGACACGGCGGTGTTTTTGCTCAGCGACATGTCCCGAGGGGTGACCGGCGAAGTGATCCACGTGGACAGCGGGTACCACATCATTGGGATGTAGTCCATATTGGAATCTGGTCAAACGGTGGACACGCCTAACCGGTCAAGCAAATTATCCCTTAGGCAGAAAACCCTACCATCAAAGGGTTTCTGCTTTTTTTGTACATCCCCGTATGCATGTGTCTGACATGCACAGGTTCACTCAGTTTAGATATTCCTGTCAATTACTGATATAATTGGTTTTATAGCATTTGCGCAGTTTAAATGAATGCGATTTTTAAGGGAGTGACGGAGAGTTGGGCATGAAGCGGTTGCATGTCTGGTTGACAAAAGAGGAAATCGTTCCGGAGCGCCTCGTGGGTGCCGCCGCTGTGGTGATCGATGTGCTGCTGGCAACCACCACCATGGTGACGATGATGGAACGGGGGGCGCAGCGGGTTTTTCCGGTAGGGAGCCTGGAGGAGGCGCGGCGGTTGAGGCGGGAGTTGGCCTCGCCAAACCTGATTACAGGGGGGGAAGAAGACGGGTTTAAGGTGGAAGAGTTTGATCTGGGTCCGCTTCCCGATGAGTTTACGGAAGAGGTTGTCAGGGGCAAAGACATCATTTTTCTGACAACCAACGGAACGCGGGCGGTTCGTTACGCCCAACCGGCCGGACAGTTGCTCCTCGGTTGCTTGCGCAATGCACCTGCAGTAGCGGATTATCTCAATCGTGCCGCTGTGGAGGATGTGTTTATCATCTGTGCCGGTTCCAAGGGGCATTTTTCCTATGAAGATTTTTTGTGTGCCAGTGAAATTGTCTCGAGGCTCGATTTGACAGGAGTAAAAATGAATGATGCGGCGCAATTTGCCTATGATTCGGCCCAAAACCGCCCGGGAGAGGTGTTCGATGCGCTGAGGCGGGGACGGGTGGGACGGTATTTTATGGAGAATGGATTGCGTGAGTTGCTTCAGTTTGTCGGTTCTGTGGGGGATGCCTCTACCGTCGTGGAGGTAAAGGATGGGCAATTGCGATTGTTGTTGGAGAGTCGCTGCTGAAAATCGATTGGGATTGGAGGCGAAGACGATGAAGGCGATTGTATTGAGAGAACCGGAAGGACCAAAAAACCTTCGCTATGAGGAGGTGGAAATTCCAAAACCAAAAGCGGATGAAGTCCTCATCAAACTCCATTACGCTGCTTTGAACCGCAGGGATGTGTTTATTTCCTATGGAAGGTATCCCCGGACCAAATTGCCTTCCATCCTCGGCTCCGATGGAGCTGGTGAGGTGGTGGCCCGTGGGGAAAATGTGAAAAACGTCGAAGAGGGAAGCCGCGTGGTGATCAATCCCGGCTTGGCCTGGGGTGATCAGGAAGCGCATCCCGGTCCGAATTTTCATATTCTAGGCATGCCGGTTGACGGGACCTTTGCGGAGTATGTCGTCGTCCCGGCCGCACAAGTTTATCCCAAACCGGAACATCTCACCTGGGAAGAGGCGGCGGCGTTGCCGCTGGCCGGTGTGACGGCTTACCGTGCCGTGGTGACGAGGGGCCAGGTACAGGCAGGGGAGACGGTACTGATTTCCGGGATTGGCAGCGGAGTGGCCCTGTATGCCTTGCAGATGGCCCTTGCCAAAGGGGCGAACGTTTATGTGACATCCGGAAGTGACGAAAAAATCGAAAGGGCCATCCGGCTGGGAGCGGCTGGCGGAGTGAATTACCGGAAGGAAGGCTGGGTGAAACGGCTTCGCGAGATGATCGGCGGTGCAGATCTGATTGTGGATGGCGTTGCCGGGCCCGGGTTCACCCAGTTGATTGAAGTGACCAATCCGGGCGGCCGCATTGTCAGTTATGGGGCGACCAATGGATCGGTTCCCGAGCTGATCATGCGTGGCGTGTTTTCCCGCCAGATGGATATCCGGGGCACGACGATGGGCAGTCCGCGCGACTTTGCGAACATGCTTGAGTTGTATGCAAAACACCAGCTGCGGCCGGTGATCGATCGCCGCTATCCGCTGGAAGAGGCCGCTGAGGCAATGCTGCGCATGGAACAGGGATTGAATTTTGGCAAAATCACGTTGAAAATCGTGGATTCGTAGCGCCAAGTGCCGGCCGATGCGGCAAGCGGAAAAATGCATGTCTCGTTTTTAGAATTTTTTCCATTCAGAAGAGGAGGAATCATTCATGGCTGATCTGTTGTTTGAAGTCAAAGAAGGAATTGCGACCCTGACGCTCAATCGTCCGGAGGCGCGCAACGCGTTCAGCGCCGAGATGATCCGGCTCTGGCGGGAGGCCTTGGAAGAGGTGCGGGACAATGACGCGATCCGTGTCATGGTCCTGACAGGCAATGGGAAAGCGTTTTGTGCCGGGGGCGACGTGAAAGCGATGCTGAACGGCAAGGGATTCATTGGCGGTGTGGGAGAGGAAGAGGATTTCGTGTCGACCGGGCTGCAGCGGAAAAATGCCCTCTGGAAGCATATTCAGCGCATTCCTCTCCTGATGGAGGAGATTGACAAGCCGACATTGGCCGCCATCAACGGCGATGCGATCGGTGCCGGGCTGGATATGGCGTTGCAGTGCGACCTGCGGTTTGCCTCGGATCAGGCGCGGTTTGCGGAAGGATATGTCAATGTGGGGATTGTCCCAGGCGATGGCGGCGGGTATTATCTGCCCCGGATTATCCGGCTCGATCACGCCCTGGAGCTGCTCTGGACCGGACGGATGTTGGATGCGAAAGAGGCGTTTGAGCTGGGGCTGGTTACCCGTGTCGTTCCCCATGAACAGCTGTTGGATGAGACGTATGCGCTGGCGGAGCGGCTGGCACGGGGGCCGCAGCAGGCGATTCGCATGATTAAACGCACCGTGTACCAGGGGCTGAAGACGGATCTTAGAACCTCATTGGATATGGTATCCTCTTTCATGGGATTGGTGACGGAGCTGCCGGATTATCAGGAGGGATTGAAGTCGATCGTCGAAAAGAGAAAGCCAAGGTTTGAATAAGGAGAGGATTTTCTGTGTTTAAGGATTTGCAACTGCCAAGTGTCAGACTACCGGAAGCAGCAGAACAATTGCGGCGGGAAGTAAGGCAGTTTCTTGCCGAAGAACTGGAAAAGGGGAGTTTTACGCCGCAGTGTGACGCCTGGCTGGGCGGGTTTTCGCCGGAGTTCAGCCGCAAGCTGGGCGAAAAGGGATGGATAGGCCTCACTTGGCCGAAGAAGTATGGCGGTCATGAGCGTTCGGCGCTGGAGCGTTTTGTGGTGACGGAAGAGTTGCTGGCAGCCGGAGCGCCAGTGGCGGCGCACTGGATTGCCGACCGTCAGTCGGGACCCCTTCTGCTCCGTTATGGTACGGAGGAACAGAGACAGCGTTTCCTGCCGGGCATTGCCCGTGGCGAGATCTACTTTGTGATTGGCTTGAGCGAGCCCAATTCTGGCTCCGATTTGGCTTCTGTATCCAGTATGGCCAAAAAAGTGGATGGCGGGTGGATCCTAAACGGAAGCAAGGTCTGGACCAGCGGCGCGCATCGCTCGCATTACATGATCGCCCTTTGCCGGACCTCGCCCCTTGATCCGGAGAACCGCCATGCCGGGATGAGCCAGCTGATCGTGGACCTGTCAGCAAAAGGCGTGACGGTTCGGCCGATCCGCTTGATCACGGGGGAACATCACTTCAATGAAGTGATTTTTGAGGATGTGTTTGTTCCCGATGAGATGGTGGTGGGCGAGGTGGGCAACGGCTGGAAGCAGGGAATGGCGGAATTGGCGTATGAACGCAGCGGGCCGGAGCGGTTTCTCAGTACCTATCCCTTGCTGGCTGAACTGGTGAAAGTGTTGCAGGCTGGCCATGACGCCCGTTCGCGGATTGCGGTGGGGCAGCTGGTCTCCCGGCTCTGGACCCTGCGCCAGATGTCTCTTGGCGTGGCCGGGCTTCTGGAACGTGGCGTGACACCGGATATTGCCGCCGCGCTGGTCAAGGATCTGGGGACGCGGTATGAACGGGAAGTGGCGGAAGTGGCCCGGATGCTGGTGGCCTGTGCGCCATCTGTGACGTCACCCAACCGCTTTGAGGTCCTCATGGCGCAGGCGATTCTGCATGCCCCGGGATTTACATTGCGTGGTGGGACGACGGAGATCTTACGCGGGATTATAGCGAGGGGGCTGGGCGTCAGATGAATGAACATCATGAGCTCCGGGAAATGTTTGTCGAGACGGCAAGCCGGATGATGAAAGATTTGTGTACGAAAGAGTTGCTGGAAGCCACAGAGCGGGGCGAGTGGGCCCAGGATCTCTGGAAGACGATGGAAGAGGCCGGGATGACGCTGGTTCCTGTTCCCGAAGAAGCAGGTGGAGTGGGTGGCAGTTTTGGCGACGCGCTCGCCATCTTGCGAGTGGCTGGAAGATTTGCCGCGCCCGTCCCGCTTGCCGAGACGTTGTTGGCCAATTGGTTGTTGGCCATGGTTCGTCTTCCCGTCGTGACGGATGCGGCCACGGTTGCGCCTGTCATTCCGGAAGAGAAAGTAAGGATGCAAAAAACGGAGGGAGGCTGGCTCCTTTCCGGGACCGCGCGGCATGTGCCCTGGGCGCGCCAGGCCAAATCCATCGTTCTCATCGGCGATTCCGAACAAGGAGAAATGGTGGCGGTTGTCGATCCAAAAGCCTGTTCCATCCGGCCCGGGCAGGACTTGGCGAACGAGGCACGCGACGAGGTGTGCTTTGATGGTGTGCTTGTCGGGGAGGACCAGGTGGCGCAGGCTGCAGCCGGCGTAAGTAAATTGGAAGTATTGTACCGGGGTGCCCTGATGCGGGCGGCGCAGATGGCCGGGGCACTGGAGCGGGTCCTGGAGTTGTCCGTGAACTATTCCAAGGAACGTATCCAGTTCGGCCGTCCGATTGCCCGGTTTCAGGCGATCCAGCAGCAGCTGGCCATCCTGGCGGGCGAGGTCACTGCGGCGGGAATGGCTGTCGAGAGCGCCATGGCTGCGGTAGAACGGGCCGATATGCAGTACGATGCCAATGAAGCGGCCCGGTTGGCGACGATGATGGCCAAGATCCGAGTGGGAGAGGCAGTCGGAATCGCGACGGCGATCGCCCATCAGGTGCATGGGGCAATCGGCTTTACCGATGAGCATGTGCTCCATTACAGTACCCGCCGGTTGTGGTCCTGGCGGGATGAGTTCGGGACAGAAAGTGAATGGGCAGAACGGCTGGGCCAGCACGTGCTCGAGCGGGGAGCGGAACAACTTTGGCCGCTCGTCACGTCATTATAAATTCCTCATCCATCGCTATTAAAATATAATAAAATATGGAATCATCGGTTTGGTTTTCTCGTTTGTGTCCCCTAAGGGTGATACCCGAAGGGAATTCTTTGTTTCTAGAAGGAAAATTTTGATGGTTATGGATGATGCGATGTGATATACTGGACTTAACTCTATTGAAAATTCAGAAGTAACGGTGGCAGGAGGAGATAAAGATGCCTGTTCATCCCCAGGCGCAGATGGTTTTAGACCAATTGAAAAACTCTGGCATGCCATCCCTTCATACACTGTCTCCGGAAGCGGCGCGGGCGGCGTATGCCATGATGCGTACCCGTCCGGAAAATTTGGAGCCGGTGGCCAAAGTGGAGGATAGGCAGATTCCTGGACCCGCCGGTTCCATCCCGGCACGATTTTATTATCCGGAAGGTTCGGGACCGTTCCCCGTACTGGTTTATTTTCATGGAGGCGGCTGGGTGATCGGCAGCCCCGACACCCATGACGCGCCGTGTCGTAAAATTGCCAATGCGGCGGGGTGCATTGTGGTGTCGGTGGATTATCGCCTGGCTCCGGAGCATAAATTTCCGGCGGCGGTAGAAGACGCCTACGCGGCAACTTGCTGGGTGGCAGAGCATGCGCAAGAATTCAATGGCGACCCGGAGCGGATTGCCGTGGGCGGCGACAGTGCCGGCGGCAACCTGGCCGCCGTCGTCGCCCTGATGGCGCGGGATCAGGGTGGACTGGAACTGCGTTTTCAAGCTTTGATCTATCCCGCCACAGATTTTGCCATGAATACCCGCTCACACCAGGAAAACGGATCGGGGTATTTTCTTACCCGGGAGATGATGTACTGGTTTCGCGATCATTATTTGCGAACGGAAGAGGACAAGACGAACCCTCTGGCCTCTCCGGCGCTCGCAGGGGACTTCCGGAATCTGCCGCCTGCCCTCGTGATCACAGCCGAATATGATCCGCTGCGCGATGAGGGCGAAGCGTATGCAGAATTGTTGCGGCAAGCGGGCGTTCCTGTGACGTGTTCGTGTTATGATGGCATGATCCACGGGTTTTTCTCCATGATCGGGGTGATTGACGCCAGTGAGGAGGCGATCCGGGAGCTGGCCGACGCTTTGCGAAAAGCTTGGCGTTGAATGAAGGACGAAGATGCCAATCTTCTTGAGCAGATTTGCTGAACCCAAGTATACTGGAGGTGAGGGTGTTTGGAATGACCCGTATTACAAAGGAGTCATGCGAGTTCAAATAAAAAAGGGGTCGAACGGCAGATGCAAGCATGGATATCTCGCTACTTCATCCCGATATTTATCCTGCTGGTCCTCTCCTGGAGTTCCGCTTTTCCGGTGGTGAAGATTGGCTTGAGCCAATCGCCACCTCTTCTTTTTGCGGGACTGCGCACCTTTTTGGGCGGTCTGTTTCTGCTGCTGCCTGCCTGGTTATGGGGAGGAAAGTTCAGGGTGTCACAGATTTGGCCGTATTGGTTGTGGTCGGCGCTTTTTTTTGTGTTCCTTTTTTTCATACTGCAGACATATGCCGTGTACTATTTGCCGTCGGGATTGACGGCCGTGTTGATTTATCTGCAACCCATTCTGGTCGGGCTGTTTGCGCGCATTTGGCTGAAGGAATCACTGACATGGAGCAAGAGTATCGGACTGATTCTCGGGTTTACCGGCGTGTTTTTCGTCAGTTCGGAAGGAGTGTTCGGTTCGCTTTCGCTGATCGGGGTGTTGCTGGGGGTGGGGGCTGCCTTGAGTTGGGCCATTGGAACGGTCTATTTTAAACGGATTCAGGAACGGGTTTCTTTGCTGTGGCTGATTGCCGGTCAGTTTGTCATCGGCGGGTTGTGGATACTTGTTTTGAGCCTGGTTTTTGAAAACTGGACAGAAGCAACGTGGAATGTCACTTTCTGGTCCAGTATCCTGTACACCGCCTTGTTTGGCATTTCCCTGGCCTGGGTGTTGTACCTCGCGCTGCTTCAGCAGGGTGAAGCGAGCCGGATGTCGGCCAATATGTTTGTCGTTCCGCTCATGTCGGTATTGATGGGAAGTCTGTTTTTGAAAGAGCCGGTGAGCCTTTTTCTCCTCCTGGGTGGCGGTTTGATCCTTACGGGGATTTACCTGGTCAACCGGCGTTCCTCCCCGGCGGCATCACGTGAGGCAGAGATGACGCAGAAATTTTCGTGATCCTATGGATTCCCAATATATTAAACAATAAAATACCATGATCGACGTTGCAATGATAAAATTTTTCTAAAAATATTGCTTGAATAATCCGCGATCATCTTGTATAGTTATTTATCATAAACAACTTTATTTCTTTTCATAAACTGTCTCTTTTTCAGAAAACGTTGCCCATCTCAATGGAAAGGTGGTACCTCATGTCCTCAGGGAGAGCGTCGCCGCTGTTACGTGTCGAACACTTGAAAACATCATTTCGCACCCGCTACGGTGTGGTAGAAGCAGTCAGCGATGTATCGTTCGATGTGGATGCCGGTGAAACGGTCGCGCTGGTCGGTGAATCCGGCTCAGGAAAGAGCGTGACCGTCTTGTCCATCATGCGATTGCTTGGAAATACAGGGTGGATCGCAGGCGGGCAGATTCTCTTTGCTGGCCGGGATATTGTCCATGCCACTGAGGATCAAATGCGCAGGATGCGCGGCAAAGAGATGGCGATGGTGTTTCAGGATCCGATGACCTCCCTTGATCCGGTTTACCGGATTGGCGATCAAATTATCGAAGTATTGCGTATACACGAAACTGTCAACAAAAAGGAAGCATTTCAGCGAGCGGTGGAATTGCTTCGATTGGTCGGTCTCCCCGACCCGGAAATGCGCATGAACAGTTATCCCCATCAATTGTCCGGAGGCCAGCGGCAGCGCGTGATGATTGCCATTGCGCTGGCTTGCAATCCAAAACTGTTGATTGCGGATGAGCCGACGACGGCGCTGGATGTGACGGTTCAGGCCCAGATCCTGGATCTGATGAAAAGGTTGCAGGCGGAGTTTGGTTCAGCGGTGCTGTTGGTGACACATGATTTGGGCGTGGTCGCGGAAATGGCGGACCGGGTGGTGGTGATGTATGCCGGCAAGGTGGTGGAGCAAGGGAAGGTGGCTGAGGTGTTTCGAAATCCTCAACATCCATATACCGAAGGATTGCTCCGCAGCATTCCCAAGTTGACTACGCCAAAAAGTAAGCGCTTGCAGGCCATTCCCGGGTCGGTTCCGACACTGATGGAGATGCCTTCCGGGTGCCGGTTCAGCACCCGGTGTCCCTATGCGATGGAGCGGTGTGCCATGGAAGAACCGCCGCTGCTTGAATTGGCTCCCGGAAGACAGAGCCGTTGCTGGTTGCGGGAATCTTCCGCGGAAGTGGCGCTTGCGACCGGTGACGGGATGGGGATGGGAGGGATCCATTGATGGCGGAAGCATCTTGGTTGCTTGAGGCGAACGGGCTGAAAAAATATTTTCCGATAACCAAAGGGATTTTTTCGCGGCCGGCAGGTTACGTGAAGGCGGTGGATGGCGTTTCATTCCGGATCCGCCCGGGAGAGACCCTCGGTCTGGTCGGGGAATCGGGATGCGGGAAATCGACGACGGGGCGAATGGTTCTGCATTTGATCCGGCCTACGGAAGGGACCGTGTTGTATAAGGGACAGGATCTGGGACAGATGGGTGCCCAACAGATGCGGGAGATCCGCAAGCGCATGCAAATGATCTTCCAGGATCCGTTCAGTTCGCTCAATCCCCGGATGACCGTGACGGAGATCATCGGGGAACCGCTTGCCATTCACCGTCTGTCCAGTGGCCGCGAGAAAAAGGAGCGAATTGCCGAACTCCTGGAGCTGGTGGGTCTGTCAAAGCGCGACATGGGAAAATACCCCCATCAATTTTCGGGCGGCCAACGCCAGCGTATCGGCATTGCCAGGGCGCTGGCCACCAATCCGGAACTGGTGGTTTGTGATGAGGCGGTATCCGCGCTGGATGTTTCGGTACAGGCACAGGTGCTCAATTTATTGAAGGAGCTGCAGGAGAGGCTTCATTTGTCATACCTGTTTATCTCCCACGACTTGAATGTGGTGAAGTACATTTCGGATCGGATTTGCGTGATGTATCTGGGGGAAATCGTGGAGGAGGCCGATTCTGAGGCGTTGTTCGGGAAACCGTTGCACCCATACACACAGGCTCTGTTTTCTGCCGTGCCGAATCCAGATCCGATAGCCAGGAAGGAACGCATTCTCCTGAAAGGGGAAGCTCCCAGCGCGGCTGATCTTCCATCGGGTTGCAAATTCCACCCACGATGCCCCAAGGCCATGGAAAGATGCAAAACGGAAGCGCCGGCGCTCAGGGAAGTGGCTTCCGGCCACCAGGTTGCCTGCCACTTGTATTGAAGAGGAACCCGGTTTAGCTGAACCAATGCCAAAGGTGGGATGTCGCTTGTTCGAATATATCGTCCGTCGTATCGTTTACGGGCTGCTCATTCTGCTGGTGATGACCGTCTTTACGTTTGTCGTCATGCGCTTGGTTCCCGGTGATGTGGTTACGCTGCAACTGGCGCAGGCAGGGGTGGTCTCTGAGGAACAAATGGCCGCGCTGAAGTCGGAGATGGGGCTGGACAAACCGGTATGGCAGCAATTGCTGATCTGGCTGAAGGATGCGTTGCAGGGTGATTTGGGGACCTCACTCTGGTCCCAGCAGCCGGTGATGGACATGATTGCCAAGCGGCTGCCGGTCACCCTGGAGCTGGTCGGGCTTTCGGTGATCATCTCGTTATTGGTCGGGATTCCTTTGGGGGTCATTGCAGCGGTCAAGCATGGAAAATGGGCCGACCAATTGATCCGTGTCACGGCGATCACCGGGCTCTCGATTCCCAACTTCTGGCTGGGTCTGCTGATTATCACGTTTTTGTCCTTGTGGTTTGGTTGGATTCCGCCGATCGCTTACCGGTCTTTCCTGGAAGATCCGGCGGTCAATTTGCAAAAGATGATCTTGCCTGCTCTGGCTTTGGCTGTTACGTTAAGCGCCAGCACGATCCGGATGACCCGCTCTGCGCTGCTGGAAGTGTTGCACTCCGATTTTATCCGGACCGTACGCGCCAAGGGGGCGAGCGAACGGATCGTGATCTACAAACACGCGCTCAGAAACTCGCTCATTTCCGTCGTTACCTTGGTTGGCCTGCAGATTGGCATTTTGTTGGGGGGAACGGTTGTTCTCGAGTATATCTTTTCGATACCCGGAATGGGAAGTCTGATATTTGAGACGGTCAGCAACCGGGATTATCCGGTGGTACAGGCCTGTGTGCTGATTTACGGAGGGATGTTCATTTTGGTCAACCTCCTCGTCGATATCACCTATGGTTGGATAGATCCAAGAATTCGCCATCAATCGTCAAACGCATGAAAAGGAAGGATGTGAATGGGATGGCGGAACTTTTCCGGCCTAGTCTACCGTCGCCAGCGGCACAGCGAGCCGCTCCGGGCAGCCTGTTTTTGGATGAGTGCAAACGGTTTGTCCGGACGCAGCCCATTGGCGCCTTGTCGCTCCTGTTTATTCTGTTGATGACGCTGATTGCATTATTGTCACCTGTTCTTGCTCCCTATGAACCGGATGCCCAGTTTCGGGAGTCAATCATGGTGGGACCCAATGCCGACTTCTGGATGGGGACGGACGACTTGGGGCGGGATGTATTCAGCCGCATCCTGCACGGCGCCAGGATTTCCCTGTACGTCGGGCTGGCCACGGTTGTTCTGTCTGTGTTATTCGGCACCTTGCTCGGTGTGGTGTCAGGGTATTTTGGCGGCGTCGTTGACATGGTTATCCAACGGATCATGGATGGGATCATGGCCATCCCCGCGCTGATCCTGGCTCTGTTTATTGCGGCGTTGCTGGGGCCGGACCCAAACATGTGATATTGGCCCTTGTCGTCGTGGAGACGCCCCGCTTTGCGCGCATTGCCAGAGGGGAGATGCTGAAAATCCGCGAAGCCACTTTTGTCGAGGCGGCGAAGGCGATGGGCGCCCGCGCATGGCGCATCATGCTGCGGCATGGCGTGCCGAACATGGTGGCGCCGTTGACGGTTATGGCCAGTCTGGCCTTTGGCGGGGCAATCATCGCCGAAGCCTCTTTGAGTTTCTTGGGGATTGGAACTCCGCCGCCCAATCCCTCTTGGGGGCTGATGTTAAGCGGTGCGACCCGTTACATGGAAAATGCTCCCTGGCTAGTGGTGTTTCCGGGGCTGGCCCTGAGCCTGTCCGTGCTGGCTTTTAATTTGTTGGGTGATGCTCTGCGGGATTATTTCGATCCGAGACTGCCTTCATAAGCGGACAGGTTTACTCATAATGACGGGGGTTGAAAAACATGAGCGCAATGGGCAATCGAACTTTCAGAAGGAACAGAAGAATGCATCTGTTCCATGTGATGACTTTTTTCCTGGCCGTGTTCCTTGTCGCTTGCAGCGGTACGTCGCAACCGGTAGACAACAAGGATGCCGGTGGAAAAGAGGGGGAGAAAGGCGGGCAACAGGCGGGTCAACCCAAGCCGGGAGGTGTTTACACGATTCTCTCGCCGGCAGACCCGGACATGTTGGATCCTCACAAACAATCTTCCATTTATACGCACAACATCATCGGCCTGGTATACAGCAAGCTGCTCACGTACAAAACCGGGCCGGACGTTGATTACTCCGATTATGTGCTGACCGGGGACTTGGCTGAAGACTGGGAGGTGTCGGAGGACGGGAAGGTGTACACATTCCATCTGCGGAAAGACGCCAAGTGGCAGAATGTCCCGCCGGTCAATGGCCGCCCTGTCGTGGCGGAGGACGTCATCGCGACGATGGAGCGGATCCGGAGCCTTCCTGGGCACCAGGTTTATATGCTGGAGAAGGTGGAAAAGATGGAGGCGCCTGATCAGCACACGGTGGTCTTTACCCTGAAGGAACCGTTTGCTCCTTTTCTCAATTACATGGCCAACCATTACATGTGGATTCTGCCGAAAGAAGGCATTGAAGGGAAATTTGACTTGGCCACCAAGGCGATTGGTTCCGGACCGTTCATCCTGGAGAAGTGGGAAGACAACGTGGAGGCCATTCTCAAGCGAAACCCGGATTACTACATGAAAGGAAAACCCTATCTGGATGAAATCAGGATCATGGTGGTACCGGATCAGGGGGCGCGGATCGCCGCATTTCGTACCGGTCAGACGGAGTCGATCGGGATCATTTCGCCACGGGAGGTGGAAAATCTCCGGAAGAGCAATCCGGACATCAACGTTTCAAAAGTCCTTTTTCCGACTCAGATCATTGTCTATATGAACATGACCAAACCGCCTTTTGACGATCTGCGGGTGCGGAAGGCCATCAGCATGGCTATTGACCGGAAAGGATTACTCAAGCAGATCTTTGGCGACGGGGAGGTCAGTTCGCCCGTCAATCCTTCGCTCGCGGATTGGGCATTGCCGTTGGAGGAACGGGAAGCGCTGCAGCCCTACGATCCCGAGAAGGCCAAGGCTTTGTTGAAAGAGGCGGGGTATCCTAACGGGTTTTCCACCAAGATCATGGTGACCAATGCCTATGGGGAACAGGTGGTCCAAACCGCGCAGTGGATTGCGGAAGATTTGAAAAAGGTGGGCATCAATGCCGAGATTGAAGTGGTGGAGTATGCCACCTACTTTTCGAAACGATGGCCCGGATTGCAATATGACATCGGTGTGGGATTTCAAAGCTTCTATCAGGAACCGGATGAGTGGTTGCGCGGCCAGTTGCACAGCAAATCCCCCCGCAACTGGTTTGGCGTCAAGATACCCGAGTTGGACAAGATGCTGGATGAACAGCGGTTGATCATGGATGAGGAGCAGCGAAAGAAGAAGGTGCATGAGATTCAGCGGTATGTCCTCGAAAACGTGATCAACCCGATTCCTCTGATTACGCATTACGTGGAGACGCCTCACCAGCCCTGGGTAAGAGACCATCATCCCCATGCTTCTTATGGAAATATCCATTTAAAAGATGTATGGCTGGATAAATAAAACAGGGACAGCAAAAGGGGGAATGTTTCTTGTCGTTGCGACGGGCTGCAGCGATTGTGGGCGTGGCTGATGCGGAGCTGGAAAAAGGGAGATTCAAAGGAGAAAAAACCGTGCTCCAGGCTCAGGCTGAGGTGGCCAAAAAAGCACTGGATGAGGCGGGATTGACCAAAGAGGACGTGGATGGCCTTCTGGTGGCCGGTTCTTGGGGGATTCCCGGGGTCGGGCTGTTTCCAAGCGTTACGATGGCGGAGTATCTGGGGATTCAACCCAGCTTTACCGATTCGACCAACATTGGAGGTTCCTCCTTTGAGGCCCATGTGGGTCATGCGGCGGCTGCCATCCAAGCCGGTTTGTGCAACGTTGCCCTGATTCTCTACGGCAGTGATCAACGTTCCAACCGTCGCCGCAATCTCGGCAGGGGGAGACCCGCCGAGTTGACCGCCCAGTACGAAAGTATCTGGGGTTTGCCGGCACCGGTGGGCGCCTATGCCTTGGCTGCCCACCGGCACATGTACCAATACGGGACCACCAGCGAACAACTGGCGGAAATTGCCGTGGCGACACGGAAATGGGCCAGCCTGAACCCGGCGGCCACCATGCGTGAGCCGATTACCGTGGAGGATGTTCTGAATTCGGAGTTGATTTGTGATCCCCTGCACCTTCTGGACTGCTGCCTGGTCACGGATGGGGCGGGGGCGGTCGTAGTGGCCTCCGCCGAGAGGGCGCGAGATTGCCGGACACGGCCGATCTGGATCCTGGGCCACGGAGAGGCCCATTCTCATTCCACGATAACCAATATGCCTGATTTGACGGTCACGACCGCCAGAGAATCGGGAAGAAGGGCTTTTGAAATGGCCGGGGTGCGGCATGAGGATCTGGATGTGGTGCAGATCTACGACTCCTTTACCATTACTGTCCTCCTCACGCTGGAATCGCTCGGGTTTTGCAAACCGGGAGAAGGAGGCGATTTTGTGGCCAACCAGCGAACCGCTCCCGGCGGGGATTTTCCGATGAACACCAATGGCGGCGGGCTGTCCTGCCTGCATCCGGGGATGTATGGCATCTTTCTTCTGATCGAGGCGGTCAGGCAGTTGCGCGGCGAATGCGGACCGCGCCAGGTGCCTGACGCCAAGCTGGCGCTGGTCAACGGCACCGGAGGGGTGTTGTCCTCGACGGCCACTTGCATCCTTGCCCGGGATTAAATACCTATGGAAGTTTTTCATTGACAAGAAAAGGGTGGGATGGATGATGACAGATAAGTTGCTCCCGGTGATTGACCCGGAGTCCCGCTATTTCTGGGAAATGTGTGCGCAAGAAAAACTGATGATCCAGCAATGTGAGGATTGCGGCAAACATGTGTTTTATCCCAGGAGCATCTGTCCGCATTGCATGTCGAATCGTCTCCGGTGGGTGGAGAGCAGCGGGCGGGGGCGGGTCTATTCCTACACGGTGGCCAGGCGGCCGGGAGGACCTGGGTTTGAAAAAGAGGTTCCTTATATTGTCGCAATCATTGAATTGGAAGAAGGAGTCCGAATGATGAGTACGATCGTTGACATCCCCATCGAAGAGGTCAGGTGCGGGATGCCGGTTCAGGTGGTGTTTGAAAAGCTCACGGAGGAGATCACCTTGCCCAAATTTGCAGCACGGTTGGAGGGATGATGGAAGATGGAGAGCAGAGTATGGCACAAGCATTGGCCGAAGGGGATGCCGACAAGCATTGATTATCCGGTCATTCCGGTAGGCGCGGTGATCAAGGGGAGTGCGGAGCGGTTTGGCGAAAAGGTGGCGTTGTATTACCACGATCAGCCGTTCACCTACCGGCAGTTGTATGAGGGTGCGTTGCGGTTTGCCCGCGTGCTTCGTTCCAAGGGGCTGGGCAAAGGCGATGTGGTGGCCATTCATATGTTCAACAACCCGCAATATGCCATGGCCTATTACGGGATTTTGCTTTCCGGTGCCACGTTTTCGCCGGTCAACCCCCTTCTTCCGCCCCATGATCTGGTTTATCAGTTGAATGACTGCGGCGCCAAAGCGGTTGTCACGCATGAGATGGTGGCCCGTTCGATTCGCGAGGTGGAGGGACAGACCGGCTTGCGTCACGTATTCCTCACCGGAGAGAGTGAGCTGTCCAGTCCGCCGCGGGCCGTGGATGTTTCCGGTTACGGACAACACTGGTACAGTTTTGCCCAGCTGTTGGCCGATGAACCGCCTGAGCCAGTGGAGGTGGAGATTTCCCCCAATAAGGAGCTGGCCCACATTGCCTATACAGGCGGAACCACCGGACGTTCCAAAGGGGTCATGCTCACCCATTACAACGTGGTTGTCAATATTATGCAATCCGCCTGCTGGGGAACGGGATGCTTGCCGGTTGTAAAAGACGGCGGCTTATACCTTGAACCGGCCGATCCTTCCCTTGTCGGCGAAGACAAGGAATATTCACCCGTGGGTGAAAACGTTGGGATCAATCTGACACCGTGGTTCCACGCCATGGGGATCATTGGCAGCCTGAACGTCGCCTTTTTATGCGGCGGCACCACCATTTTGCACCTTCGCTTTGACCCAGGAAAGTATCTGGAAGATGCGGAACGCTACCGGGTGACGGGAATGGGAGGCGCGCCCCCCATTTATGTCGGATTGATCCGCCACCCGGACTTCTGGAAGCGGGATCTCAGTTCGGTGCGGCGGATCACCTCCGGAGCGGCGCCGTTGGCCAAAGAGCTTTTTGAAATCTTGAAGAAACGTTTCCCCGATGCCGTCATTAGTGAAGGGTACGGGATGACGGAGATGACCATGGTCGGCATCAGCAATCCGGGGGGACGCAGTTCGTTGCGAAAACTGGGGAGTGTGGGCATTCCGGTATTCGACACCGATTGCAAGATCATCTCACTGGAAGGCGGAGAAGACCCGCTACCGCCCGGTTCGGTCGGGGAAATCTGTATCCGGGGACCGCAAGTGATGCTGGGTTATTACAACAAGCCCGAAGAGACGGCGGTGACGCTGAAAGACGGCTGGCTGCACACGGGAGATATCGGGATGATGGACGACGACGGATATGTCTACATCGTCGATCGGAAGAAGGATATGTTGTTGTACAAGGGATATAACGTCTACCCGCGGGAACTGGAAGAGATCCTGTTCCGCCATCCGGCGGTGGCCAACGCAGCCGTCATCGGCAAGCCGGATCTGGAAGCGGGTGAAATTCCGAAGGCCTACGTCGTGCTGAAACAGGGGCATACCGCCACCGCCGAAGAGCTGATGGCATTTGTTAACGAACAGGTGGTGCCGTACAAACGGTTGCGGGAAGTGGCCTTTATCGATGAGATTCCGGTTAGTGCCGCAGGGAAGGTACTCAAGCGCGTTCTTCGGGAGATGGAGGCCAGATGAACCCGTTCTAAATGCACGATCTAAATTCACGAGTTGAGGTGAGCGTTACATGGATTTGGCGTTTACGCCGGAGCAGGAACAGTTTCGTTTGCGCGTGCGCCAGTGGCTGAAGGAGAACCTGCCGAAGGGATGGGGCACGCCTCATTTCAAGTGGCCAGAGAGCAATGAGGAACGCAAGAAATGGATGCAGGAGTGGGAACGCAAGCTTTACGAAGCGGGTTTTGCCGGGTTGTCCTGGCCGAAGGAATACGGCGGTCAGGGGATGACCTTTGTTGAAGAGACGATTTTTAACGAAGAGGCGGGCAAATTGAACGCACCGTCCGGGTTCAATGCGCTTGGAAAACTGCTGCTGGGACCGACCCTGCTGCTTTATGGCACGGAGGAACAAAAAAAGCGCTTCCTGCCGCCCCTGCTGAGAGGAGAGGAATTCTGGTGCCAGGGCTTCTCCGAGCCCAACGCCGGTTCCGACCTGGCCAGCCTGCAGACGCGGGCGGTGCTGGACGGCGATGAATGGGTGATTAACGGCCAGAAGGTGTGGACCAGTGGCGCCCATTACGCCGATTGGTGCTTCGTTCTGGCCCGTACCGATACCGAAGCGCCGAAGCACAAGGGGATCACGTTCTTCCTCGTGCCGATGAACAGCCCCGGGGTGACGGTCCGGCCGCTCGTCCAGCTGAACGGCAACCGGGACTTCAACGAGGTGTTCTTCGACAACGTCCGGATTCCGAAGGAGAATGTGGTTGGCGGCGTCAACAACGGCTGGAAAGTGGCGATGGGCACGCTGGGATTTGAGCGGGGGACGCTGGCGCTCGGGCGGCAGGTGCGCTTCCAGCGGGAGCTGGACGAAATCGTCAGGGTCAGCGCCACGAAGCGGACCCCGGACGGGAGCCTGGCCATTGACAACCCCTACT